>NZ_JAPCIY010000094.1:0-12596 GCF_027707645.1 Aeromonas sp. QDB30
GCATATGGATTTAGGGACTCAGAATACTTTTTTCTGAAAATCAAGGCGGCCTTCCCCGGAAAGCCGCGATGAACCAACAAAAAGCCCGGCGTCGGGCCGGGCTGGCAGGATAAGTTGCTTATCCAGGTATTCGTCGAGGCGTCTAGTGTGGATGTTGTTTGAGGATGTCGTATATCTCCTCTTTCAGTTTAAGTTTCTGTTTTTTCAGATCCTTCACCTCGGAGCTGTAGTCGCTGGCGTGGTGTTTCTCCAGCTTTCTGATCTCCGCATCCAGGTCGTTGTGCAAGTCAAACTTCTTCTGGAAATGGACATCACTGCTCTTCAGTTTCGAGATGAGATCTCTGTACTCCGGAAACATGTAATGAAGCCTCCTTGTTGTCGTTTGATTGTGCCTGCAAGACCAAAGTACCCCTTACTGCCGGGGAGAAACGTGATCCCGATCCAATTCGGGGCCACGGAATTGCTGCATAAGAAGGGTGATTTTTAACTGTTTGAATTACATGATGATTGCCTACTGACCCAGGGACAGCAGAGGAAAGAAGCGGGATCCGCTTCACATTCGGGAGAGGGGGTCTGCAACGGGGCGGGCAACAGAAAGGGGCGCGAGGCCCCTGACTGGAAACGGGTGAGCCGTTTACTCTTTTTTCTTTTTCTTCTCGGGCAGGGGCTTGCCGTCTCTGGCAATCACCTTGCCCGCCTCGAAACCGATCTGCGCCGCCAGCTCTTCCAGATCCGGCGCCTTGGCCTCGTTGCCGATGGCGTACTGGTAGTTGGCGATGGAGATCTTCTCCGCCACCGGTGTGCCCGGCACGATGGGTTCGCGCCAGCCCTGACCGATGTGGGCCACCAGGGTGCCGTTCATGATGAGCTCGCCGACGATCTCCTGGGTGGGGATGCCCTTGCCATAGGTGAGGCCCTGCGGGTGCTTCTTGCCGACCAGGGGCTCTTGGCTTGCGGGCATCAGCTTGGTGCGGATCAGCCACTTGGGCGATTTGGTTTTGCCCACCGCCTTGCCGGTCTGGTACTCGTTGATCTTGATGGTCTTGATCATCTGGGCCGTGAACTCCTTGGTCAGGGCCTTCTGGGCTTCGCTGGTCTCGTCGATGACGATGGGGGCCACATACCAGGTCTGGGGAGCCTGCGCCTTGGGGGTCGCCGGGGCGGTTTGCGCCATGGCGAGCGGGCTGAGCAGGATGGCCGTCAACAAGAGTCCGATTTTCTTCATGGTGATTCCGCTTATGTTTCAACAAGAATTTTGTTTTGCCAGCGACGACTGCGCCAGCGCCAGAACATGGCCAGACCGCGCACCCACTCGTCGCAGGCGAGGGCCAGCCAGATGCCTACCAGGCCATAGCCCTGCATGATACCAAGGAAATAGGCCAGGGGAACGGCAATGCCCCACATGGAGACGAGCGCCATGTAGAGCGGGAAACGGGCATCCCCGGTGGCGCGCAGGGCGTTGATCACCACCAGATTGAAGGTGCGACCGGGTTCGAGGATGAGGCTGATGAGGAAGAGTTGCGCCACCTGGGTGATGATGTCGGCGTCGTCGGTGAACAGGCTGATGATGGCGCGGCCGTTGAGGGCGGCGGCGATGGCGATGGCGGCGGTGACGATGAGGCCGAGTTTCAGGCTCTTCATCAGTTGGCGATAGGCCTGATCGAAGCGTCGGGCCCCCGCCAGGTGGCCGATGATGATCTCGTTGCCAAGGCCGATGGAGAGGCCGAACAGCAGGATGAACAGGCAGATCTGGAAGAAGTAGGACTGGGTCGCCAGCGCCTTGTCACCGAGCAGGCCGACGAAGGCGGTCACCACCATGAACTGCAGCATCCAGGAGAGGTTCTCCCCCGCCGCCGGCAGACCGATGTGCAGCACCTTGTCCAGCATGGCGCGGCTTGGGCGGACGATCTCGGGCAGACGCAGCCGGATGCCGGTCTTGCGCGCCACCAGCCACACCAGCAGCACCACCCCGACGATGCGCCCCGCCACCGTGCTGATGGCGACCCCGGCGACCCCGAGTTGGGGCAGGCCGAACCAGCCGTAGAGCAGCAGCAGGTTGCCGACGAAGGTGATGAGGTTGACGATGAGGGTCACGTACATGGCCTGGCGGGTGTGTCCGTGGGCACGCAGGGTGGCGGCCAGACAGAGGGCCGCCGCCTCCGGCAGCAGGCAAAGCCCGATGATCTGCAGGTAGAGGCTGCCGTCGCTCATCAGGTGGGCAGGCAGGTTCATCAGCGCCAGCATAGTGCCGGCCCCCGCCATGACGCCGACCGCGGCCACCAGTCCCACCAGCAGGTTGAAGCCGATGGCGGTGTGGATGACGACGCGGGCTTTTTCCTTGTCTCCCGCCCCCAGATACTGGGTGATCACCACGCTGGTGCCGATGCTGACGAAGCTGAACAGGGTGATGGCGAGATCGAAGACCTGGTTGCCCACCGCGAGGGCCGCCACCCCCTGATAGGAGACGTGGCCCACCATGAAGGTGTTGAGGGCCCCGGTCAGAAAGTGAAGGGCCAGATCGATGAACAGTGGCCAGGTCAGGGCGAAGAGGGAGCCCGGGCCCGCGTGGGATTGAGTCTGCATGGGATATCCAGGTGCTGGCGATGGCCCTCGTCAGGGCCAACTGGAGGGGCATTTAACACCAAGCGGGGGCGGGGTGCAATCCTGGTCGCAGGAGGAGGGGGCCTGCGACCAGGGGATGTCTCTCAGACCGGCGTGGCGCCGGCCTCCTGCTCGCTGGGGCGGGTGAGGCGCGCCGAGTCGGGCAGGTCGTCATCGTGCGGCCAGCGGGTGAGCAGGGCATCCGTGGTGCTCTCCACCCCCTCGTCGTCCCGGAACACCGGCTCCCGGTAGCAGCGGGTCATGCGCAGGGCCTGGTACATGTCGGGGCAGAGGATGATGCCATCCTCGCCGACCCGGATCCCCGCCTGTTTGAACCACTGGCTCATCTGGCCGTGCCGACCGGCCATTACCATGTGGATGCCGCGCCGCTTGAGCTCCTTGTGCAGCTCTCCCACCATGCTCATGACGCTGATGTCCTGATGGGTGAAGCAGGCCACCGCATCCACCACCAGGCACCTGGGATTGTGGGGATCCTGCACCAGGAGCGCCAGCACCCGCCGCTTGAAGTAGGGGGCGTTGAAGTAGGTGAGCGGGGAGTTGAAGCGGTAGACCAGGATGCCGGGAATCGCCTTGGCCTGCTCGTTGTCTCCCAGGGTGCGCACCACGCCCTCGTCGTCCATGCCGAGCAGCTGGTCGGTGGGGCGCATCACGTTGCGCAGGAACTGGAACAGCCCCAGCAGCACCGCGAGGGTGATGCCCGGAATGACCCCCATGGTGAGCACGCTGACAAAGGTCACCAGGGCGAGCCAGAAGGCGGCGCGGTCCGAGTCGCGCAGAGCCCAGAGGCCGCGAAAATCCGTGAGCGACAGGGAGGCCATCACCAGCACCACCCCGAGGGCGGCGGTGGGAATGTATTGCAGCGGCGCCGTCAGGTAGAAGGTGACCAGGGCGATGACGGCGGCGGCGATGATGGAGACCAACTGGCTTTTGCCGCCGTTGGCGTCGTTCACCGCGGTGCGCGAATCCGCCCCGCTGATGGCAAACCCCTGGGAGGCGGCGGCGGCCAGGTTCGCCATGCCCAGCGCCCTAAACTCCTTGTCCGCATCAATCTCGTAGCCATTCTTGGCGGCAAAGCTGCGGGCGGTGAGCATCATGGAGACGAAGCTCACCATGGCAAGGTTGAGGGCGGGCAGCACCAGCTCACGGATAAGCCCGGGGGGAAAGTCCGGCATCTGGAAGGCGGGCAGCCCCGAGCCGATGGTCCCCAGGGTGGCGATGTCGACGCGGCCGAGATTGAACAGCCACACCAGGGCCGCCGTCACCACCATGGCCACCATGGAGGAGGGCCAGGCCGGTCTGTAGCGCTTGGCCAGCAGCAAGGTGAGCAGAGCGGTCAGGCTCATGGCCAGGGTGGGCAGATGGGTCTGGGTAATGTAGCTGGTGCCGTTCAGGATCCGCTCTATCAGGTAGCGCTCGCTGAAGGTGAAGCCGAAGATCTTGGAGAGTTGGCCCACCATGATGGTGATGGCCACCCCGTTGAGCAGCCCCATCAGGATGGGGCGGGAGAGAAAGTCTGCCAGCACCCCCAGCTTGAAGCGGCTGGCGATGAGGCACCAGAAGCCGGTCATGGCGGTCATGGTCATCACCAGTTGCCAGTGACGGGTGGGATCCCCGGCGGCGAGCGGCGTTACCACGGCGGCGATCACCGCGCAGGTGGCGGCATCCGGACCGACGATGAGCTGACGGGAGGTGCCAAAGAGGGCATACACCACCATGGGCAGGATGCAGGAGTAGAGGCCGACGATGGCACCCACCCCGGCGAGCTCCGAATAGGCGATGGCCACGGGCAGGGCCACGGCCGCGACCGAGAGGCCAGCGCGAAGATCCGGCATCAGCCAGGCCCGCTGGTATTGCAGCAAGGCGGCGAGCCCCGGCAGCCAGCGCTCGAGAGAGAAGAAGTCGCGCATTATTTAACCCATTGAGTTACAAACATCTTTTTCTTAGTGTGCCCAAGGTCGTCGGCCCTTTGCAATCCGCTCATGGCCAGTTCACCACAAGGTCAGGCCAGATGCGTTGCCACTCCTTGGCCCTGACCCGTTCGCTAAAGATACGGCTCTCCTGGCGACAGCGCGGATTGGGGCTCACCACCAGGGACCAGTTGGGGGCAAAGCCGTAGGGGGCCAGCCACTCGAAAGCATCATCTGCCAACAGGCGGACTCCGATGCAGGTGGGTATCTCCACCCAGTGGCTGAGGGCCGAGAGGGAGCTGGCAAAAGGAGGCACCTGCTGGCGCAGATGCATGCGGGCCTGGTTGCGCACCTCCCATAACTGGCCCGGCATCCTGGCGGCGAGCCAGGCTTCGTGATCGGCCTCCTTCAATCCAGTCGGATCAGCGCTGTCCAGATAGATAAGATCGATGTCGTTGAGCGGGGTGGGTTCGGCCTTGTGATGGAGGTGATCCCAGATGAGGTTGCGCACAAACCCCGCCCCCAGGGCCCAGTCGGGCAGGGCCAGCTCCCGCGCAGCCCGGAGGCAATCCATGCGCGGGTGATCAGCTCGCAGCAGGGCCTCGGTGCAGGCCCGCAGGTGCGCCTCCCGCAGCGGCGCGGCTTCAACCGGCATTGCGGCGCAACCAGACGTCGATGTAGCTGCAGCTCGGCACTATGGTGAGCCCCTCAGAGAGGGTCCAGTCGTAGAAGCGGCGGGCCAGCTTGTCGGCAATCCCCTGTCCGCGCAGCTCGGGGGGAACCTGGGTGCTGTAGGCGTCCACCGTGGTGGCGTCCAGCCGGCGATAGGCAAGGCGGGAGAGCTTGCCGTCCACGGTGCAGACAAACTGCTGCTGATCGGCCTGGTGAAGGATGTCGCTCATCGGGAGTCCTCTCTGGGTGAATGGGAAGATCAGAACATGGCGGACAGGGTTTGCCAACGCCATTCTTTGCGCCCATGGCGGGCTCGCTTACACTGGCCGGCCTGCGAATGGTCGCAAGGCAAGGTATAGAACATTGAGAGAGGATGGATCCGTCATGGCCTTCGCCACCCTGGACGAGCTGATAGGCAACACCCCGCTGCTGGCGCTGCGCCGCATCAATCCGCATCCCGGCGTCACCCTGCTGGTGAAGCTGGAGGGCAACAACCCCGCCGGCTCCGTCAAGGACAGGGCGGCGCTGAACCTCATCAGGCAGGCAGAGGCGAGTGGTCACTTAGCGCCAGGAGCCCGGCTCATCGAGGCCACCTCCGGCAATACCGGCATCGCGCTGGCCATGGTGGCGGCGTCCCGGGGTTACCGGATGCGGCTCATCATGCCGAGCAACATGAGCCAGGAGCGGCGCGACGCCATGCAGGCCTACGGCGCCGAGCTGGTGCTGGTGGAAGAGGGCATGGAAGCGGCGCGAGACCTCGCCCTGGCCATGCAGGCGCGGGGGGAAGGGCTGGTGCTCGATCAGTTCAACAACCCCGCCAACCCGGATGCCCACTACCGCTCCACCGGCCCCGAGATCTGGCGCCAGAGCGGCGGGGCGGTCACTCACTTCGTCTCGGCCATGGGCACCACGGGCACCATCATGGGGGTCTCCCGCTACCTCAAGGAGCAGAACCCGGCGGTGGCGGTGATCGGCCTGCAACCGGCCGAGGGGAGCCAGATCCCCGGCATTCGCCGCTGGCCCGAGGCCTACCGGCCCGCCATCTTCGAGCCTGCGCGGGTCGATGGGGTGCTGGATGTGACACTGGAAGAGTCCCTCGTCATGATGCGCCGCCTGGCGCGGGAGGAGGGGATCTGCTGCGGTGTCAGCTCGGGTGGCGCGGTGGCCGGGGCCTTGCGGGTGGCGGCGGAGATCGGGCAGGGGGTGGTGGTGGCGATCATCTGCGATCGGGGGGATCGCTATCTCTCCACCGGGGTCTTCACCCCCGATGTCTGACGGGCAAGGGTCCGTTACTCCCAGGCCCGCTCCAGCAGGGCCAGCAACTGTTCCCTGTCCGCATCCTTGCGGTTGTAGAGCAGGGCGCCGTCGTTGATGGCGAGATCCCGGATCCCGGGCAGCAGCGCCTTGTCGGTGAGGCCCGCCTCCCGCAGGGTGCGGGGCAGCTTGACCGTCTGCCACAGGGTATCGCGCAGTGCCTGCAACGCCTCGATGGTGGCCTGGGGTCTCCCCTCGGCCGGGGTCGCGGCAAAGCGCTCCGGCCCCACCAGGGGCAGCAGCAGGCGGGCGAGCTCGGGGTCGATGCCGGGCCGGTTGTAGTCGAGCACGGTGGGCAGGAAGAGGTTCATACAGAGGCCATGGGGCAGGTGGCAGCGCGCCCCCAGACTGTGGCCGAGGGCGTGCACCAGCCCCACCATGGAGTTGGAAAACGCCATGCCCGCCAAGGTGGAGCCCTCCGCCAGTTGCAGCCGCAGGCCCTTGTCTGTCGGGTGGGCCAGCACCCTGGGCAGAGCGGTGGCAATCTTCTCCACCGCCATCAGGGCCAGGGCGTCACTGACCGGGTTCTTGCCGTTGCCGATGAAGGCCTCGATGGCGTGGGTCATGGCATCCATGGCGGTGGCGGCGGTGATGGGCAGCGGCAGCCCCAGGGTGAAGCGGGGATCCAGCACCGCCAGCCGGGGCAGCAGGAAGGGGGAGGTGAAGGGCACCTTGCGCCCGCTCCCTTCATCCTTGATCACTGCCACCAGGGTCACTTCGGAGCCGGTCCCCGCCGTGGTGGGGACCACCGCCAGGGGGTTGAGGGGACGGGTCAGGCAATCCGCTCCGGCATAGTCGAGCAGCCGCTCGCCCCCCAGGGTCGCCAGTATGTTCACCGCCTTGGCGGTGTCGATGACGGAGCCGCCGCCAAGGGCCAGCAGGCTGTCACAGCCCAGCTCCCGGTAGTGGCGGGCGATCCGCTCCACCACGGCGGTGGAGGAGTCCGCCGGGATCTCGTCCCAGATGGCGGCGACCGGCAACGCCCCTTCGGCCATCACATCGGCCAGCAGGGTGGCGAGCCCGCTGCCGCTGACCCCCTTGTCGGTGAGCAGCAAGGGGCGGCCAGCTCCCAATCCCCTCAGGGCATCCGGCAACTGTTCCAGTGCCTGCTCCCCCGCCATCAGCTTGACCGGGCAGAAAAAATCGTAATAACGGCTCATCCCGTTCTCCTCGTGTTCAACCGGTCAGAAGACCCAGATAGATGTGGCAGGCCCGCGCGAGCTTGCGATGCGGGTCCGGGTAGTGGCGAAGCAGGGGCCGCGCGATGAAGGCGGGCAGGATCAGGCTCTGCAACTGCTCAAGCGCTCGCACCAGGTGCATGGCCGCGTCGAGATCCCCCTCCACCAGCAGCCGGTTTTCGCAAAAGGCCTGGTTGATGCCGAGGCGAAAACTGAGGGCGCGAAAGGCGACGGCGGGGTGCTTGAAGCGCACCCGCAGGGGGTGGGGGCCGTCATGGGCACAGGTCGAATGCGCCCTGCCAGCCTCCTCACCGCAGTGCCAGCGCCCCGCGAACTTGTAGAGACTCAGCCCCCGGGTCATGCCGTTTACCTCGAGCCTGATGGTGAGGCCGTCCGGCAGGGGGGCAAGCTCGCGGCGCACCGCCTCGTCGACCCGGGCGGCGCGGCACAGAGTGCGGCCGATGATCCAGAGCAGGCTGCCAATCCAGAGGCGTCTGCCGGTGGCAAGCAGGGCGTCAGGGCGCATGGGAACCTCCGCTGATGGCGGACCAGAAGAGGGCGAAGGCGCTCTCCTGCCAGTGGGGGTCTTCTCCCAGTTCAGGCTGATCGACAAAGAGGGAGGCGCAGGCCAGAAACTGGCCCTGGCACACCTCCAGCATCAGTGCCGGCGGGGCCGACATCAGCTCGCCGCTGGCCTGGCCCCGGGCGAGCAGGCTCGGCAGAAAATGCAGGGTCTCCGCCAGGATCTGGCTGCGCAGGGGGCGGGCCAGCAGGGGGGAGTGGAAAAAGCCCAGCACGAACCTGAGCTCACGGGGGTGGGCCTGCATCCAGCCCATGGCCTGGTGCCAGTAGTGGCGGGCCTGCTCCTGGAGCGGCAGGGCGGCATCGGCCTCGGTGATGGCGGCGCCAAGGCGCAGCTTGATGTCCTGGTAGAGGCTCTGGATCAGCACCTCCTTGCTGGGAAAGTGATGAAACAGGGTGCCATTGGCCACCCCGGCCGCCTTGGCGATGCGGGCGGTGGCGGCGCCCTGCAGGCCATCCTCCGCGCACAGGGCCAGGGCGGCATCCAGGATCTGGCGGCGTTTGTCGGTCATGGTCTCTCGCATCTCGCCTCCTAGCGCAGGAACAGGGCCATCATCAGCCGCTGGTACCAGCGCCGATAGGGGGGGTGAATGAGGGAGCCTGTGCTGAAGCGTCCGCGGCGCAGCACGGTCTTGGCCTTGGAGAAGGTGAGAAACCCCTCGCGGCCGTGATAGTGGCCCATGCCGGAGGGACCGATGCCGCCGAAGGGGGCATCGTCCGCCGCCACCTGGAACAGACTCTCGTTGATGGCCATGCCTCCGGCGTGGGTCTCCCGGATGAGGCGGCGCTGCAGCGTCTCGTCCAGGCTCATCAGATAGAGCGCCAGGGGGCGGGGCCGGGCCGCCACATAGGCCAGGGCTTCCTCGATGTCGTCATAGGGCACCAGGGGCAGCAGGGGGCCGAAGATCTCCTGCTGCATCACCTGGCAGTGGCCGGGCACCTCGGTCAGCAGGTGGGGCACCAGTCTGCGGGTGGCGTCATCCCGGGCGGGCGTGACGCAGGGGTGGATCTGGGCGCCGGCCTGCCTCGCCTCCTCCAGCCAGGCGGTGAGCCGCTCGTACTGGGGAGCGTTGATGATGGCGCCATAATCCGGGCTCTCGAGCCCTTTGGGGTAGAGGCGGCGAAAATGGGCCTGATAGGCCTCGATGAAGGCCTGCTCCTGCCCCCTCGGCAGCAGTACGTAGTCGGGGGCCACGCAGATCTGGCCGGCGTTGAGGCTCTTGCCGAAGATCATCCGCTCCACCGCCAGGGCCAGGGGCATGTCGGGGGCGATGAGACAGGGGCTCTTGCCGCCGAGCTCCAGGGTGAGGGGGGTGAGCTGGGGGGCGGCCGCGGCCATCACCAGCCGACCCACCGCCGTGGAGCCGGTGAAGATGAGATGGTCGAAGGGGAGGGCGCTGAAAGCGGCCGCGATCCCCGCATCCCCCTCGATGACCACCACCTCGTCACCGCCGAGGGCCTCATCGAGCAGGGTGCGCAGCACGGCGTTGGTGTGAGGGGTGAACTCGGAGAGCTTGATCATGGCGCGGTTGCCGGCGGCGAGGGCGCCGATGAGGGGCCCGAGGCTCAGCATCACCGGGAAATTCCAGGGCACCATGATGCCGACCACGCCGAGGGGCTGATAGTGCACCTCGACCCTGGCGGGGGCCAGCAGCAGGCCGGAATGACGGCGCTCCGGTTTCATCCACCCCTTGAGCCGTTTCAGGGTGTAGTTGATCTGCATGACGCAGGGGAGCACATCGGCGATCAGGCTGTCGTAATCGCTGCGCTGGCCGTAGTCCCGGGCCAGGGCCTGACACAGTGCCTGCTTGTGGCGCAGCAGCCCCTGCTTGAGGGCATCAAGTCTGGCGAGGCGGGACGCCAGATCCGGCATGGGGGTGGCCTGGCTGGCCTGCCTGAGCCGATGCAGTTGCTCGGGGAGGGAGAACTTGTCCGGTGAGGCGGGGGTGACGGTGGTGTCCATGGCATGCTCCGCACGAAAAGTGACCGACTGATTAGTCGGTCCAAATCTAGCGATTCGTTGCCGACTTGTAAACCGGGCGGGGGCAGAGGGTGGCTGCCAGTGGGCGGCGTTGTCCGGAACTGTGTCCGGGCTCCCATTTTTGAGGTATCTGGATTGGTCTTCTATCTAATAAGGGGTAATTGTGGGTCACCAACTCGGAGGGAGAACCGCACATGACCAGGGAATTGCATAGCCTGCTGGCCCGGCTGGATGACGTGATCGCGCGCATGCCGGACAGTTTCAATACCTATGAGTTTGCCCAGAAGCTGGCGCTGCAACATCAGCAGGAGTATTTCGCCGCAGGCCACTCCCTGGCGGGCCAGGAGAAGAACCTGCTGCGCCTGCTCCACGAAAAGATTGCCCTGGCGCTGGCGAGCCATGAGGGCGTCATCGAGGGGGCCCTGCTGCCCTGCATGACCCCCTGGGGGGAGCGTGCCACCTCGCCCCGCTGGCACCGCAAGCACTGACCCGACAACAACATGAAAAGGCCCCTCGGGGCCTTTTCATGTTGGGGGTCACACCTACTGGACCAGCCTGCGGGCCTGCCAGTAGCGGCTGTTCCAGTAGACGTTGTCGAGGCGCGAGCGGATCACGCCCTTGCTGGTGGAGGCGTGGATGAACTCACCTGCCCCGGTGTAGACCCCGACGTGGTACTGCTGCCAGCCGGTCTTGAAGAAGACCAGGTCCCCGTGCTGGAGACGGTATCTGTCCACCGGGCGGCCGAGGCTCGCCTGGGATTCCGTGGTGCGGGGCAGGGTGAAGCCCAGGACCTGGCTGTAGGCGAGCTGGGTGAAGGCGGAGCAGTCGAGACCGGCGCGGCTGGTACCGCCCATGCGATAGGGCACGCCGCGCCACTGCTGATAGAAGTTGTCGAATGCGCCGCTCTGGCGCACGGGAGGGGGAGGCTCCGGCGTGCTGGAGCAGGCGGCGACAAGCAGGGCCAGCAGGGGCAGCAGCAAGGTGCGAAACATCTCAACTCCTTGATAGGGCACGGGGTTCATCATAGACGATGATCCTGCCTGGAACCTGAATGAAAACGGCATTGAGGAGTGGCCGCCTGTGAGGGCAGCCACTGGATCACCCCGCCGGTTTAGGGGTAATGAGCGGCGTCAGCAGCTCGGCAATCTTGTAGAAGGTCTGTACCCGCGTGGTGCTGGGGCGCCACACCAGGCCTATCTCCCGATAGGGTTTCTCCCCGGGCAGAGGAATGGCCACCAGGTCCGTGTTGTCGAGGATGCCCGCATCTATGGCCATCTGGGGCAGGAAGGTGGTGCCAAGACCGGCCCCCACCATCTGCACCAGGGTGTGCAGACTGGTGGCGGCGAAGGGGTTGATCTTGCTCTTGTCCCGCAGCCGACAGGCGCTCACCGCGTGCTCCGTCAGGCAGTGCTCCCGCTCCAGCAGGAAGATGCTCTGGTTGGGCAGCTCCTTGTAGTCGAACGGCATGTGCAGGCCCGCCGCCATGTGGGAGGGCATCACCATGTGGAAGGGATCCTGGCCGACGGTCTTGCTGTGGAAGCCGCCGATCTCCACCGGCAGCGCCAAGATCAGCAGATCGAGCTGCCCCTGCTCCAGCTGCTTGAGCAGATTGGTGGTGGTGTCTTCCCGCAGCAGCAGCTCCAGATCCGGATAGGCCTTGCCGCACACCTGCAGCAGCTTGCTCAGCAGGAAGGGGGCGATAGTGGGGATGCAGCCCAGGCGTACCGTGCCGTGCATAACGCCCCCCTGCTGCTGCCCCAGCTCCATCAGATCCCGGGCGTCGGAGAGCAGGTTGCGCGCCCGCGCCACGATCTCCATGCCGACCGGCGTCATGATGAAGCTCTTGTGATCCCGCTCCACCAGTTGCAGGTTCATCATGTCCTCCAGGGTCTGGATCCCGGTACTCAGGGTCGACTGGCTGACATGGCAGGCCTTGGCGGCGCGGTTGAAATTCTTGTGCTCGTCCAGAGCGACCAGATACTGGAGCTGCTTCAGGCTGGGCCAACGTTGCATAGGAGAAACCCGATCGATGCTATCTATTTGATTTGATTAATCTACCATCGAGAAGCCCCGTTGTCGTCGACAAATCGGTGCCCCCTGGCAGGCGCACTGCTTCACACACATGGGGTGGCCTGCGCCGATGGGCAGGCCACCCCTCATTGGTCAGGAGCTTATCCCCTTGTGCCGCGCCATTGAAGGGGTGCCGCCATGGGATGTGACGGGGATCGGCCTTCGGGCGGGGCGCCCTGCGCGCAGGAGCGGCCATAAAAAAGGTTCATCGCGGCTTTCCGGGGAAGGCCGCCTTGATTTTCAGAAAAAAGTATTCTGAGTCCCTAAATC
>NZ_JAPCIY010000095.1:0-12330 GCF_027707645.1 Aeromonas sp. QDB30
CGGCGACAGCAGGGTGATGGTGGTGGTGTGTTTGGAGACAGCCAGTTTACCAGCACCCTGTCTGTCAACTTCCACTTTCCCAGGATCCCGCGAAGAACCTAAAAAGAGGGGGTGGCTTCACACAGACTTCACAGAGCCTCATCGGCAGCACACCTCGTGGGACTATGCTGGGCTCATCAGTCGCCGCCATGGCGATACCTTGCTAACGACAGTCAGGAGACATGCTATGCAACAACGACAATCCATCCTGTGGGGAGCTCTGGCCACCCTGATGTGGGCCGGTCTGGCTCATGCCGGTGACAAGGCGGCGACCGATCCCCTGCGCCCCGTGGTGGATGCCAGCATCCGGCCGCTGCTCAAGGAGCACAGGATCCCGGGCATGGCGGTGGCCGTGCTCAAGGATGGCAAGGCCCACTATTTCAACTACGGTGTGGCCGATCGGGAGCGCGCAGTCGGTGTCAGCGAGCAGACCCTGTTCGAGATAGGTTCCGTGAGCAAGACCCTGACCGCGACCCTAGGAGCCTATGCGGTGGTCAAGGGAGCGATGCAACTGGATGACAAGGCGAGCCGGCACGCCCCCTGGCTCAAGGGATCCGCCTTTGACAGCATCACCATGGGGGAGCTGGCTACCTACAGCGCGGGCGGCTTGCCGCTGCAATTCCCCGAGGAGGTGGATTCGCTCGAGAAGATGCAGGCCTACTACCGCCAGTGGACCCCAGCCTACTCGCCGGGTTCCCATCGCCAGTACTCTAACCCCAGCATAGGGCTGTTCGGCCACCTGGCGGCGAGCAGCATGAAGCAGCCGTTTGCCCAGTTGATGGAGCAGACGCTCCTGCCGGGGCTTGGCCTGCACCACACCTATGTCAATGTGCCGAAGCAGGCCATGGCGAGTTATGCCTATGGCTATTCGAAAGAGGACAAGCCCATCAGGGTCAGCCCCGGCATGCTGGCGGACGAGGCCTACGGCATCAAGACCAGCTCGGCGGATCTGCTGCGCTTTGTGAAGGCCAACATCAGCGGGGTTGATGACAAGGCGTTGCAGCAGGCCATCTCCCTGACCCACAAAGGGCACTACTCGGTAGGCGGGATGACCCAGGGACTGGGCTGGGAGCGTTACGCCTATCCCGTCAGCGAGCAGACATTGCTGGCGGGCAACTCCCCGGCGATGATTTACAATGCCAACCCGGCGGCGCCCGCGCCCGCTGCGGCAGGGCACCCTGTGCTCTTCAACAAGACCGGCTCGACCAGCGGCTTCGGCGCCTATGTGGCCTTCGTGCCGGCCAAAGGGATCGGCATCGTCATGCTGGCCAACCGCAACTATCCTATCCCGGCCAGGGTGAAAGCGGCCCACGCCATCCTGACGCAACTGGCCAGGTAATGGTGCGCCGTCGCTGAGCCTTGAGGGCACGTCGCATCGCGGCGTGCCCGTTACCTCGGACCCGACCCCTCAAGGGCGACCTGGCAGGGGGCGGGTCGATGAGCATGCCAATCCGGGCCTCTCCTGCGGGAGATGTCCGGATTGGCATCCACCGAGTGCCATCTCGTCACTAGGCCCCGGCAGGCCGCCCGCTCTATAGTGCCCGGCATCTTCCTCTGCTTTTGCAGGATTGAGTTGTCCATCTCGCTGACAGCGCACCTGTGATGGTGAAACCTGCTGCTATGGAGCCTTCATGGGTATGTTTCTGCTGTGTACTTTTCTGATGATCATCCTCTATCCCCTCGGGATCGATCTCTATCTGGTGGCCGTGCCCCGCATTGCGCAAACCCTGCAGGGGAGCGAGGCGCAGATCCACACCGCTTTTTCCATCTATCTGCTGGGCATGGCGGCTACCGTGCTGCCGGGGGGCATGCTGGCGGATCGCCATGGCAGGCGCCCCGTGGTACTGGGGGGCGCCCTCATCTTCGTGGTCGCCTCCCTGGTGGCGGCGGAGGCGACCGGCATCGCCCAGTTTTATCTGGGGCGTTTCTGGCAAGGGGTGGGCGCTGGAGCGCTCTACATCATGACCTTCACCGTGCTGCGGGATGTGCTGAGCCAGGCGCGCCTCGCGATGGCTCTCTCCCTCATCAACGGCGTGATCTGCGTCATTCCGGTGCTGGCTCCCGTACTCGGTTATCTCATCCTGTCGCACTTCGAGTGGCGCGGCATCTTCGTGGGCATGGCGCTGGTGGTCGCCATCAGTGCCCTGGTCAACCTGCGACTGCTCAAGGAGACCCGCCCCGCCCGCCAGCCTGCGGGGGCATCGCCGCTGGCCCTGCTGGGCACGGCCCCCTTCATGCTGCGCGCCTTGCTGACCAGCGCCAGCGTGACCGCCATCCTAGTCTATGTGAGCGTCTCGCCCCTCGTCCTGATGACCACGTTCGGCCTGTCTCCCGAGCAGTACACCCGGCTGATGATGGCGATGGCCGGGGTGAGCATGTCCGCTTCCTTCCTGACCCCCTTGCTGCTGCGCTGGCTCGGCAAGGCAAGGATACTGGCGCTCTCCCACCTCGCCTACCTGCTGGCCTTGCTCGCCCTGCTGTGCAGCAGCGGGCCCGAAGGCGGCCTGTCCTGGCTGCTGGCGGGGTGTGCCCTGGTCTGCATCGGTTTTTCCTGCGGGTTCGGGGTGGCGATGGGGGAGGCGCTGGATGTGTGCGGGGATCAGGTGGCATCGGCCAGTGCCCTGCTCTGCATCATGCAGATAGGGTTGTCCGGGCTCTTCATCTGGGGGATGGGCCATCTGGGGATGCCTGCGCTCTGGATGCTGATCCTGGCACTCCTGCTGGCGCTGCTCGGTTACCTGGTGGTCAAGGTGCTGCTACCATGGCGTGCGATCCGGCGAGTCCGGGCTCGGGGATAGGAGAGAAACGATGCGCAATCTGGGTGAACTCGATTTGAACCTGCTGGTGGTCTTCAGGCACCTGATGCAGGAGCGCAGCGTGGCGGGGGCGGCCAAGAAGCTGTGTGTCACCCCGTCGGCGGTGAGCAAGGCGCTCGGCAAGCTGCGGGACTGGTTCGGGGACCCCCTCTTCGTGCGCGTGCGCCAGGGCTTGCAGCCGACCAACCTCTCCCTGACCCTGGCAGAGGAGCTCAAGACCTGGTTCCAGCTCACCGAGAGCATCAGCACCCTCAACCGCGAGGCGATCCCCGAGGGGGCCCGCTTCAGTCTGGTGATGGAGTCCCCCTTCGGCATCAGCTTCCTGAGCGAGCTGCCCACGACCATCTACCAGAAGTACCCCCACTCCGTGGTCAGGATGCTGGGCTGGGATCACCACTCCCTCAACGACATCGTCAACGGGGAGGCGGATCTCGGCTTCTGCGCCCGGGAGACCCACGGCCGCTCCCATGCCAGGGTCAACCGGCTGCCCTATTACATCGATCACGAGGTGCTGTTCTGCGATCGTCCCGTGGTGTTCCTGCGCAAGGATCACCCCTTGCTCGGGCAGACGTGGTCGCTGACCCGCTTTCTGGCCTGCCCCCAGGTGAGCGTGGTGTGGGAGGCCAGCGACAGCTGGGCACTGGACGATCTGCTGGAGGACGAAGGCCACAGGCGGCAGGTGCCCATCATGGTGGCGAGCTTCGAGCAGGCGCTGCACATCGCCGCCCAAAAGAGCCACGAGCTGATCGCCGTGGTGCCTTCATATTGCGCGGACTATGCCGCCAGACACCACCCCGACCTCATCCCCATGCCGTTGCCGCTGGAAGAGTCTCTCTATGCCCAGCTGGAGATCGCCTTCATCCTGCTGTGGCACAAGCGCCACAATCAGGATGCCAAGGTGATGTGGTTGCGGGGGGAGATCCGGCGGCTCTATGGCCTGGCCGCAGCGGGGATGACGCGTTTTGCCTGGGGCGGGCCCATGGGGAGCGGGGCGGTGAAAGAGAAGCAAGGGGGAGGAGGCTCCCCGGTTTAGTCGTACTGCTCTTCCATCCAGGCTTCGACGATGAGCTGGGCGGAGACGCCGTCCACGCTCCCCTTGTCCAGTGCCTTGTAGCCGCCACGTTCAAACAGGCGGGCGCGGGCATCCGTGGTGGTGAGCCGCTCGTCCTTGAACTCCACCGGCTTGCCGAAGCGACCGTGCAGGCGATTGCCGAACTTGCGAGCTCGCACCGTGATCTCCTGGTCCGTGCCATCCATGTTGAGCGGCAGACCGACGATCAGCAGATCCGGTTGCCACTCCTTGATCAGCTTCTCTATCTCGTCCCAGTTGGGGATGCCGTCGTTGGCCTTGAGGGAGCGAAGGGGGCGGGCGCTGCCCGTGAGCTCCTGGCCGATGGCGACACCGATGCTCTTGGTGCCGTAGTCAAAGCCCATGATGCTGCGTGATGACATGGGGTCTCCTCGAAATGGATGGATAAATGAAGGGGGAAGCCCCCTCCCTGTCTCCCCCTGCTTGTGGGGGGAGGGCCGGGGTGTCAGCTATGGCCCACCTGGCTGGAGAGGTGCAGGGGGTTGACCCCAATGCTCGCGGCGGCTTGCTGCCAGCGCAGGTGGATGGGGGTATCGAAGACCAGCTTGGGATTGGGGGGGATCACCAGCCAGGCGCCATCCACCAGCTCCTGCTCGAGCTGGCCTGCACTCCAGCCGGCGTAACCGAGCGCCACCAGCCAGTGGTCCGGCGCCTCGTCGGTGCCCAGGGTCTCCAGAATGTCCTTGGAGGTGGTGACCATCATCTCGTCGCTCACCTGCAGGGTGGAGTTGAAGCCCGGGCGGAAGCTGTGCAGCACGAAGCCGCGATCCCCGTGCACCGGGCCCCCCTGCAACACCGGCTGTTTCATCTCGGCGGTGGCGGGGGGATTGAGGTTGAGCTTGGTCAGCATGGCGTCCAGGGACATGTCGACCGGAATGTTGACCACCAGTCCCATGGCGCCTTCGCTGCTGTGTTCGCACAGATAGACCAGGGAGCGCTGGAAATAGGCGTCCGTGAGGCTCGGCATGGCGAGCAGAAAGTGATTTTGCAGTGTTTGCATGGAGCGTATGTATCTCTTAGCGTGCAAAGGTATTTGGGGTGATTATGGCAGTTGATGGCGGCGGGCAAAACCGCTTTTTGCCGGCAGTCAAAGGGGCCTTCACGGCCCCTTGTGTGTGTGTCCTCGCTGCGGCAACGGGTCGCAGGGCAAGGGGTCAGCGGCCCAGTCGGCGCTCGATGGCGTCCATCAGCATGCCGGTGATGGAGACGTCGAAGGCCGCCTCAATCTCGCGGATGCAGGTCGGGCTGGTGACGTTAATCTCGGTCAGGCGATCGCCGATGATGTCGAGGCCGACGAAGATGAGCCCCTTATCTTTCAGCGTCGGGCCTACCGCGCGGGCGATGGCCCAGTCCGCTTCACTCAAGGGGCGGGCCTCACCACGGCCACCGGCCGCCAGGTTGCCACGGGTCTCACCCTGGGCCGGAATGCGGGCCAGGCAGTAAGGTACCGGCTCTCCATCCACCACCAGCACCCGCTTGTCGCCATCCTTGATGGCGGGCAGATAGGTCTGCGCCATGCAGTACTGGCTGCCGTGAGAGGTTAATGTCTCGATGATGACGCCGACGTTGGCGTCATCCTCCTTCATGCGGAAGATGGAGGCGCCGCCCATGCCGTCGAGCGGCTTGAGGATGACGTCCTTGTGCTTGGCGTGGAAAGCCCGCAGCTTGTCTGCTCTGCGAGTGACGAGCGTGGTCGGGGTGTGCTCGGCAAACCAGGCGGTGTAGAGCTTCTCGTTGGCGTCGCGCAGGCTCTGGGGCTTGTTGACGATGAGGCAACCCTCATCCTCGGCCCGCTCCAGCATGTAGGTGGCGTAGATGAACTCGGTGTCGAAGGGGGGATCCTTGCGCATCAGGATCACGTCCAGGCTGGAGAGCGGCTGATCCACCACCTCACCGAGGCTATACCAGTCGGCATAGTCATATTTGACGGTGAGCGGACGCATGGTGCCGAAGGCGCGACCGGCCTCCATGTAGAGATCCTTCATCTCCAGATAGAACAGCTCGTAGCCGCGCTTTTGCGCCTCTTCGAGCATGGCGAAGCTGGAGTCCTTCTTGATGTTGATGGCCGAGATGGGGTCCATCACGATGCCGAGTTTAATGGTCATCCGAGTTTCCTTCCTAATGGCTCGATGGGATGTGATGACCCCCTCCCTGCCTCCCCCTTCACAAGGGGGAGGGGCCTGTTGCTCCCTCCCCTGCGAAGGGGAGGGCCGGGGTGGGGTCGGCTGTCAGGCCAGATCGCCAAAGCGGCACTGAAGCGCAGTAATCGCCGTCAGGGCGGCGGTTTCGGTACGCAGCACCCGCGGCCCCAGCAGCATCTCCTTGAAATCTTCCTGCACGGTACGGGCGATCTCGTCGCTGGACAAGCCCCCTTCCGGGCCGATCAGCAGGCGCACGCCGTGCTCGGGGATGGGCAGGGTGTTGATGCTGTAAGGGGCGCGCGGGTGCAGGTTGAGCTTGAGCTCCTGAGTCTCTTCCGCCAGCCAGGCGTCCAGCTCCATCGGCATGCGCACCTCGGGCACGGTATTGCGGCCGCACTGCTCGCAGGCGCTGATCACCACTTTTTGCCACTGTTCGCGCTTTTTCTCCAACCGATCGGCGGGCAGCTTGACGCCGCAGCGCTCGGAGAAGAGCGGGGTGATGCAGGTGACGCCGAGCTCCACGGATTTCTGGATGGTGAAGTCCATCTTGTCGCCGCGGCTGATCACCTGACCCAGGTGGATGGCAAGGGGGGACTCCACCGAGCGGGTCTCGCAACTGTCGATGGTCACTTCCACCGACTTCTTGCCGACGTTGGCGATGGTGGCGGGGTACTGGTGGCCGTCGCCGTTGAACAGCTCGAGCTGCTGGCCCGGCTGCATGCGTAGCACGCGGCCGATGTGATTGGCACCGTCTTCTGACAGGGCGAGGGTCTGGCCAACCTGCAGGCTGGCCGGTTCATAGATACGTGGAATGCGCATGGCTGATAGTCAGTCTCTTGCTTGGAAACCCTTCAATACCCTACTGCACGGCGGCGAGCAAGGCTCGCGAGACAGAGAGTGAAGGGATTCAGGAGGAGGGGGACGCTCCCCCTCCCTGGTCAAATGGTGTTATTGGCACTGCTTTTCAATGAAGGGATTGGTATTGCCCTGCAGCTTGCCGATACGGCGGTTGCGCTCGCACTCCCAGCGATCAGCCGGATACTGCCTGTCCCAGGCTTCGTAAAGCTTGCGCTGCTGTGCCGCCAGACGCAGTCCGTACTGCTGGCTCATGTAGAGGTAGGCGCGGGCGATCTGGCCACGCACCGGCCCCTTGGGCGGCTGCACCTGGCGCTCCTTGAAGTCCACCAGCATCTGGCACTTGCCGTACTGGTTGGGTTTGCCGTTCCAGTCGCTGAAGCGGAAGTTGGCCCGATCGCCGTTCACCTCGCCGATGGCAGGGAAGAGGTTGTGCATGTCTCCCTCCATCCTGTTGAACTCGTCGCTCTTGCCGCAATTCTTGCGACCCCCGTCCTGCCAGCACTGGAGCTGGTGGCCGAACTCCCAGGCGGGCACCACGTGCTCCCATTCGATACGGGAGGCCCGCTCGGCCTGCTTGCGCGGCAGGTAGCCGCAGCTCTCCCAGTCGGGGGCCATCTTCTTGCCGCTGAACTTGATGTTGCAGCCGCAGTAGAAGGTGACGGGGTGGCTCTGGTAGAGCTTGTTCAGATCCTGCTTGGCGGCGCGAAAGGTCTGGATGTTGTCGGCATGAGCCGGGGCGCTGACCAGCAGGGCCAGGCAGAGGGAGAGCAGAGGGCGAAACATGAATATCCTTGGCAATGAGACAGTTGAATGAAGTAAGCGCGCACCCTATCACAGGAGCGCGACACGGGGTGACTCAATCCGCCGTCGTGTCGCGCTGCCACACCAGGGGCTGGCGACAGCGGCGGCAGTGATAGCGGGCCTCGCCGCGCATCACCTTGTTGTGGCGGCGCACGGAGAGGGGATGCTGCTGGCAGGCGCAGGCATACACGAAGGTACGCTGGGCCAGCACCCCCAGATCGAAGCTGTGGGTGGTGCTGGGTTCGAGGCCGAACAGCTCCCGCATCACCGACTGCCACTGGCGGCCATGGGGCAGTACTCGGCTCTTGCCGCGCCCCTCTCCCCAGAGCGCATAGACCAGCAGGTGCGCCACCTCGTGGGGCACCACTTCCCTGAGAAACGCCTGCTGATTGGCCTGATAGAGCGCCGGATTGAAACGCAGCTCCCAGGTTTGCAGCCGCGCAGACCCTGCCGCCCGGCCCCGCATGTTGCAGTGGACTTGCGGGCGGGGGAAGGTGCGGCCAAGACGCGTTTCGGCCTGCACAAAGCAGGCATCGACGCGTGCGAGCAGCGTCTCGATGAGGGCGGGGTCAAGCCGGGTGGCAGTGGCAGGCATGGGATCCTCGGGACGGACACAAAAGCAAAAGGGGAGCCAGGCTCCCCTTCTATCACAACCTCGAGCCTTACAGGCCAGCGGCAGCGCGCAGCAGCTCGGCCTTGTCGGTCTTCTCCCAGGGGAACTCGTCGCGGCCGAAGTGGCCGTAAGCGGCGGTTGCCTGGTAGATCGGGCGCTTCAGATCCAGCATCTCGATGAGGCCATAGGGGCGCAGCTCGAAGAACTCGCGCACCAGCTTGACCAGCAGGGCTTCGGCCACCTTGCCGGTACCGAAGGTTTCGACGCTGATGGAGGTGGGCTCGGCCACGCCGATGGCGTAGGAGACCTGCACTTCACAGCGATCCGCGAGGCCTGCGGCCACGATGTTCTTGGCCACGTAGCGGGCGGCGTAGGCGGCGGAGCGGTCCACCTTGGACGGATCCTTGCCGGAGAAGGCGCCACCACCGTGACGGGCCATGCCGCCGTAGGTGTCGACGATGATCTTGCGACCGGTCAGACCGCAGTCACCCATGGGGCCGCCGATGACGAAACGACCGGTCGGGTTGATGAAGTACTTGGTGTCCTTGTTGATCCACTCGGCGGGCAGCACCGGCTTGATGATCTCTTCGCGCACCGCTTCCACCAGATCGCTGTGGCTGATGGAGTCGCAATGCTGGGTGGAGAGCACCACGGCATCGACACCCAGGATCTTGCCTGCGTCGTCGTAGGCGAAGGTCAGCTGGCTCTTGGCGTCCGGACGCAGCCACGGCAGGGTGCCGTTCTTGCGCACTTCTGCCTGACGCTTCACCAGCAGGTGGGAGTAGGTGATGGGCGCGGGCATCAGCACGTCGGTTTCGTTGGTGGCGTAGCCGAACATCAGGCCCTGGTCACCGGCACCTTGCTCCAGCGGGTCGGTACGGTCGACGCCCTGGTTGATGTCCGGAGACTGTTTGCCGATGGCGTTCAGCACGGCGCAGGAGTCGGCGTCGAAGCCCATGTCGGAGTGGGTGTAACCAATCTCGCGCACGGTGTCGCGCACGATCTGTTCGATGTCGACCCAGGCAGAGGTGGTCACTTCGCCGGCTACCATCACCATGCCGGTCTTGACCAGGGTTTCGCAGGCGACGCGCGCCTTGGTGTCCTGCTGCAGGATGGCGTCCAGCACCGCATCGGAGATCTGGTCGGCGATTTTATCGGGATGGCCTTCGGAGACCGACTCGGAAGTAAACAGCTTTGCCATGTTTGGTTCTCGATTCGTAAGGGTTATCGCCTTGGCCATAACCGGATAATGACAGGATGACTGTAGAGGTATCTACATCTGGACGTCTATTTTAGTGAGGTCACCCAGTGATTGCCAGCACTATTTGGGATTGGAGCCGACCGGGCCAAGGTTCGGGGTGGATCCACCTCCATGGGGGTAAACGAGGGGGCGGATTGAATCGTTTTCCCGCAGCAGAAAAGCGATTGTGCTCTCAAAGCCACTTTATTCACCCAGATAATATTTGCACGCCGCGCCCCCTGCTGGGACAATAACGCGCCTTAATCTTGGCCATCAAATGAAGCAATCGCAGGAGATACAGATGCCTTCTCGTAAAGAGCTTGCCAATGCCATTCGTGCATTGAGTATGGATGCCGTTCAAAAAGCCAACTCCGGTCACCCGGGCGCCCCCATGGGAATGGCGGATATCGCTGAAGTGCTGTGGCGCAGCCACCTCAAACACAACCCGAACAACCCCAAGTGGGCCGACCGCGACCGTTTCATTCTCTCCAACGGCCACGGCTCCATGCTGCTGTACTCCCTGCTGCACCTCTCCGGTTATGACCTCTCCATCGACGATCTGAAAAACTTCCGCCAACTGCACTCTCGCACCCCGGGTCACCCGGAGTACGGTTATGCGCCGGGCGTTGAAACCACCACCGGTCCGCTGGGTCAGGGCATCACCAACGCCGTGGGCATGGCGATCGCCGAGAAGGCCATGGCCGAGCAGTTCAACCAGCCGGGTCACGACATCGTCGACCACTACACCTACGCCTTCATGGGCGACGGCTGCCTGATGGAAGGTATCTCCCACGAAGCCTGCTCCCTGGCCGGCACCCTGGGCCTGGGCAAGCTGATTGCGTTCTGGGATGACAACGGCATTTCCATCGACGGTCACGTAGAAGGCTGGTTCACCGACGACACTCCCAAGCGCTTCGAAGCCTACGGCTGGCACGTCATCCCGGCCGTTGACGGTCACAATCCGGAAGCCATCAACGCTGCCATCGAAGCCGCCAAGGCCGAGACTGGCAAGCCGACCCTGATCTGCTGCCGCACCATCATCGGTTACGGTTCCCCGAACAAGTCCGGCTCCCACGACTGCCACGGCGCACCGCTGGGCAACGACGAGATCGCCGCCGCCCGTGCCTTCCTGAAGTGGGACCACGCGCCGTTCGTCATCCCGTCCGACATCGCCGCCGAGTGGAACGGTCAGGAAAAGGGCGCCAAGCTCGAATCCGACTGGGCTGCCAAGTTCGCCGCCTATGAAGCCGCTCACCCGGCCCTGGCTGCCGAATTCAAGCGCCGCACCGCAGGCGAGCTGCCGGCCAACTGGGCTGCTGAATCCGCCAAGATCATCGAAACCCTGCAGGCCAACCCGGCCAAGATCGCGACCCGTAAAGCGTCCCAGAACTCCCTGGAAGCCTTCGGCAAGCTGCTGCCGGAATTCATGGGCGGCTCCGCGGATCTCGCGCCGTCCAACCTGACCATGTGGTCCGGCTCCAAGTCCCTGACTCCCGAGAGCGCCGCAGGCAACTACATCCACTACGGCGTGCGCGAGTTCGGCATGTCCGCCATCATGAACGGCATCGCCCTGCACGGTGGTTTCATCCCCTACGGCGCCACCTTCCTGATGTTCATGGAGTACGCCCGCAACGCCCTGCGCATGGCCGCCCTGATGAAGCAGCGCGCCATCTTCGTCTACACCCACGACTCCATCGGTCTGGGTGAAGATGGTCCGACTCACCAGCCGGTCGAGCAGATCGCCTCCCTGCGTCTGACCCCGAACATGAGCACCTGGCGCCCGTGTGACCAGGTAGAGTCCGCCATCGCCTGGAAACACGCCATCGAGCGTAACGACGGCCCGACCTCCCTGATCTTCTCCCGTCAGAACCTGGCCCAGATGGACCGCACCGCCCAGCAACTGGCCGATGCCGCCAAGGGTGGTTACGTGCTGAAGGATTGCGCCGGTACCCCGGAGCTGATCCTGATCGCCACCGGTTCCGAAGTGGAGCTGGCCGTTGCCGCCTATGAGCAGCTGACTGCCAAGGGCCGTGCCGTGCGCGTGGTCTCCATCCCGTCTACCGACGTGTTCGATGCCCAGTCCGCCGAGTACAAGGAGTCCGTCCTGCCGGCCGCCGTCACCAAGCGTGTGGCCATCGAAGCGGGCATCGCCGACTACTGGTACAAGTACGTGGGCTTTGGCGGCAAGATCATCGGCATGCGCACCTTCGGTGAGTCTGCGCCGGCCGAGCTGCTGTTCAAGGAATTCGGCTTTACCGTGGAAAATGTGGTGGCGACCGCAGAGTCCCTGTAATAGCTAATTGCTTTGTATAGAACTGAAAAGCGCCTCCCTTGGGAGGCGCTTTTTATTGGATGTTATTGGTGTATAAAAATTAACGACTATGGGAAATAAGATTCACTTCTGTAGCGTTAAATAATAGTATTCTTGCTAATCATATAATTTATAGGCATGAGGGCAAAATGACGCAGGAAGAAATTCAACTTTACACTGATATAGTTAAAGTCGGATTCCCTATCATGGGAACTGTTCTTGGTGGAGTAATTGGTGCTCTATCTACCTACTTCATCACTAAGCTCAATCATTCTAATGAAGACCGAAAAGATGCGATGAGGCGGCGTCAAGAGCTAAGGAAGGTGCGAATAAGTACCCTATGAGCCAAAACTAAAAAGTTTAGCCATTTAATATCAATAATTTAGAATGGTGTGTTTTTGTGCCAAGTGACTTGTTAGCA
>NZ_JAPCIY010000096.1:0-12169 GCF_027707645.1 Aeromonas sp. QDB30
TGTTTGGCGACAACCAGTTTACCAGCACCCTGTCTGTCAACTTCCACTTTCCCAGGATCCCGCGAAGAACCTTTTTTTTTATCAGGCGGCCCGGGCTGGCCGCTTGCTCCCCCGCTTGCCTGCCCCCGTCGTGCCACCACTCGCCGGGCTGCGCTTGCGTTTGGTGAAGCGACGCTTGTCGGCCCCGGGCGCCGCCTTGGGCAGGGCGCTGAAGCTGGCCCCCGAATCCTGCCTGGCGCCGTCGATCAAACCGTTCAACTGCTCGGTGAGCGGCCCCATGAACTGCTGGTAGCTGCCGTGACGTTCGGCGATCTGACCCAGACTCTGCTCCCACAGTGCCGTCATGTCCGGTGTCGTGGCGGTCGTGGGCAGCGCCTGGACCAGGGCTCGCCCGGTCGGGGTGGCCTTGATGCTCTTGCCCTGGCGCACCAGGAAGCGGCGCTTGAACAGCAGATCGATGATCCCGGCCCGGGTCGCCTCGGTGCCCAGACCGTCGGTCTCCCGCAGGGTCTTGCGGATCTCGGGATCCTGCACATAACGGGCGATGCCGGTCATGGCGGCCAGCAGGGTGGCATCGGTAAACGGCTTGGGGGGCTGGGTCATCTTCTCCAGCAGCTCCCCCCGCTCGCACAGCAGTTCCTCCCCCTCTTTCAGGGCAGGCAGGGTTCCCGCCTCCTCCTCGTCATCCTCTTCCACTCCGAGCAGCGCCTTCCAGCCCGCCTTGAGGATGCGGCGCGCCTTGGCCTGGAACAGCCCTCCGGCGATGCGCAGCAACACCTTGCTGTCGTTGTACTCGAACGGCGGGTAGAACTGCAGCAGATACTGGCGGGCAATCAGGCCGTAAAGCTTCGCCTCGTCGGCCCCCAGGCTCCCCTCGTTCCCCCTCTTCTCGGTGGGAATGATGGCGTGGTGGGCATCCACCTTGCTGTCGTTCCACGCCTTGCTGCGGATCCTGCCATCCGCTTCGGCGACCGCCCTGGCCAGCGCAGGGGCCGTGCTGGCGATGGCCTCCCGCACCTGGCCGGCCCGGTTGAAGTGCTCGCTCGGCAGATGGCGGCTGTCGGATCTGGGATAGGTGATGAGCTTGTGCCGCTCGTAGAGGCTCTGGCAGATATCCAGCACCCGCTTGGCATCCATGCCAAAGCGCTTGGCCGCGTCGATCTGCAGGCTGGAGAGGTTGTAGGGCAGCGGCGCCGCCTGCTTGCGCGCCTGCTCCTCCACCGCCTCCACCCGGGCGGATTGCTCCTGGATCCGCTCCACCACCTTGGCGGCCAGCGCCCGGTTGAGCACCCGACCCTCCTCATCCTGCCAGGGCAGGCAGGCCTCCGATGGCAGCCACCTGGCGGTGAAGCGTTCGTTGCCCTGGGTCAACAGATGGGCCATCACCTCGTAGAACGGCTTGGGAACGAAGGCCTCGATCTCGAGATCCCGGCGCACCACCAGACCGAGCAAGGGGGTCTGTACCCGACCCACCGACAGCAGTTCGCTGCAGCCCCCCTTGCGGCCAAGCAGGGTATAGGCCCGGGTCATGTTGATGCCATAGAGCCAGTCGGCACGGCTACGGGCCAGCGCCGACACCGCCAGCGGCACGAACTCCTTGTTGTCTCTGAGCTTGTCGAGGGCGCGGCGCACGGCGGGGGGATTGAGATCGCTGATGAGGCAGCGCTGAACCGGTTTGGTCTTGGGATAGCCGAGAAAGTCGATCACCTCGTCCACCAGCAGTTGCCCTTCCCTGTCCGGGTCACCGGCGTTGACCACGCAGTCCGCCTGCTTGATGAGCCTCTTGATGACGGCCAGCTGGGCCTTGGTCTTGGGTTTGGCCACCAGCTGCCACTGGGTCGGGACAATGGGAAGGGATTCCATGCGCCACTGCTTGTAGGCGGCATCGTAGGCATCGGGCTCGGCCTGCTCCAGCAGGTGGCCGATGCACCAGGTCACCACGTCTCCCTGCGCCGTCTCGATGAAACCATCCCCCTTCTTGTGCGGTTTGGGGAGGACATCGGCGATGGCGCGGCCAAGGCTGGGTTTCTCGGCGATAAAGAGTCGCATGATGGATACACCTGAATACTGTATATGTGAACAGTATACAATCCTCCCGCCACAAACCCCAAGCCCCGGGGTGGCGTACTGCCTCCTCGCCCCGGCTTGGGCATCGCTCCCACCACAGCACATCCCGCTCCCGCTGTATGGGAAAAATGCGATTTAAATTCAATAAATCATGCAAAAACAAACAACAAAACCAAAAATCAATTATATGACGAAATAAAAACCATGACCGAGGTCAACCCTTTGAATCCTGGGACTACTACTATATTGGTAATACCCGAATTCGAAGGACACCGTCACCATGCTTGGAAAACTGTTGAGAAAGACCTGGTTCTGGCTTCTGCTGCTCGGGGCCCTGCTGGGGATCGCCGCACTGGGCGTCACCGTCACCGTGCTGCACAAGACCAGCTCCACCGAGTTCTGCGTCTCCTGCCACTCCATGCAGACCCCGCTCGCCGAATATCAGGGCAGCGTCCACTTCCAGAACGTGAAGGGGATCCGCGCCGAGTGCGCCGACTGCCACATCCCCAGTGAACCCGCCGCCTATCTCTGGACCAAGATCCGCGCCGTGAAGGACATCTATCACGAGGCGATCGGCACCCTCGACACCCCGGAGAAATACGAGGCCCACAAGCTGCGCATGGCCCAGACCGTGTGGGATCAGCTCAAGGCCAATGACTCCGCCACCTGTCGCAGTTGCCACAGCTACGCCTCCATGGACATCCTGGCCCAGCGCCCCAATGCCCGCGCCGAGCACCCGGTCGCCATCAAGGAGGGTCAGACCTGCATCGACTGTCACCGCGGCGTTGCCCACATCATGCCCGACATGAGCGGCCTGGCCGCCGCCGGTGCCAGCGAACTGGCCGCCGCCGCGGCCCAGACCCCGGCAACCGTCACCACCCGCTATGCCATCGCCACCACCCCGCTCTATCTGGATGCTGGCGCCAAGACTGACGAAGGCACCCTGATGCCCTCCACCCAGGTGGAAGTGCTGGCCAACGACAACGGCCGCACCCAGGTGCGCATCGACGGCTGGCAGCAGGACGGTGTGAGCGAGGTGTTCTACGCCGCCCCCGGCAAACGGATCCTGAGCGTGCTGGTCGGCGAAGCCGCCAGAAAAGCCCTCGTGACCGGCAAGAGCGAAACCGACAGCGCCACCAACCTCACCTGGCATCAGGTCAGCCTGACCGCCTGGGTCGACCAGAGCCAGCTCATCGGCGACCAGGGCAAGCTGTGGCAATACGCCTCCACCCTGATGTCCAACAACTGCACCGGCTGTCACGGCCTCACCGCGCTGGATCACTTCAACGCCAACCAGTGGATCGGCGTCATCAAGGGGATGGAGTCTCGTACCTCCCTCACCCCGGAGCAGGCGCGCATGCTCACCCAATACGTGCAGAAACATGCCAGCGACATGAGCGCGGCCCATTAAGGCAGGAACAGAGGACTCTCCCATGACTTTTTTCAATGACCAACAGACCAACCTCTCCCGCCGTACTCTGCTCAAGGGGCTGGGGGCCTGTGCCGCCCTGCCCCTGCTGGCTGGTCTCTTCCCGAAAAGCGCCCTGGCCAAGGCCGTCAGCACGGCCCTTGAGCAGTTCCCCACCCTGGTGCCCGCCCAGAAGGGCATCCTGACCGGCGCCCACTGGGGAGCCTTCGAGGCCATCGTCTCCGAGGGCCGCATGGTGCGGGTCCAGCCGGTGGCCGATGACCCAGCGCCGAATGACCTCATCGACATGGCGCCGTTCCAGGTCCACGCCAAGAACCGCATCAAGTACCCCATGGTGCGCAAAAGCTGGCTGGAGCACGGCCCGGGCGCCAGACCGGAGTTGCGCGGTGCCGACGAGTGGGTACGGGTGAGCTGGGAAAAGGCCATCGACCTGGTGGCCGGCGAGATCCAGCGCGTTCAGTCTGATTTCGGCCCGCAGGCGATCCACGCCGGTTCCTACGGCTGGAAGAGTGTCGGCATGTTCCACAACAGCCGCACCCTGCTGCACCGCCTGATGAACCTCTCGGGCGGCTTCACCGGTTATGCCGGTGACTACTCAACCGGCGCGGCTCAGGTGATCATGTCCCACGTGATGGGCTCCATCGAGGTGTATGAGCAGCAGACCGCCTGGCCCAACGTCATCGAGCATGCCGAACTGGTGGTGCTGTGGGGGGTCAACGCCCAGGTCACCCTGAAGAACAGCTGGAACATGCCGGATCACGAAGGTCAAGCGGGCTTCAAGGCGCTGAAAGAGAAAGGCACCCGGGTCATCAGCATCGATCCCGTCTACAACGAGACCGCCAAGCTGGTCGGCGCCGAGTGGATTGCCCCGAACGCCTACACAGACGTGGCCATGATGCTGGGGGTGGCCCACACCCTCTACAGCGAGAAGAAGCACGATCAGGCCTTCCTCGATCGCTACACCGTCGGCTTCGACACCTTCCTCACCTATTTGCTCGGCAAGGAGGACGGCCAGCCCAAGAGCGCCGAGTGGGCGAGCAGCGTCTGCGGCGTCGATGCCAAGGTGATCCGCCAACTGGCCCTCGACATGGCCGCCAAGCGCACCATGATCATGGCCGGTTGGGGCATGCAGCGTCAGCACCACGGGGAGCAGCCGAACTGGATGCTGGTCACTCTGGCCTCCATGCTGGGCCAGATCGGCCTGCCGGGGGGCGGCTACGGCTTCAGCTACCACTACTCCTCCGGTGGCAGCCCCACCGCCAAGGGCGGCATTCTGGCGGGTATCTCCGCCGGCAATGCCCCGAAGAACAGCCCGGCCCCCATCCCGGTGGCCCGCATCGCCGACTGTCTCGCCAACCCGGGCAAGACCATCGACTTCAACGGCCGCAAGGTGACCTATCCGGACATCAAGCTGGTCTACGTGGCGGGCGGCAACCCCTTCCACCACCATCAGGACACCAACAACCTGCTGCAGGCGTGGCGCAAACCGCAGACCGTGATCGTTCACGAGCCTTACTGGACCGCTACCGCCAAGCACGCCGATATCGTGCTGCCGGTCACCACCAGCTACGAGCGCAATGATCTGGAGATGGGGGGCGACTACTCCCAGCGCTATGTGTTCCCGATGCACCAGTGCGTGCCGCCCCAGTTTGAAGCCCGCAACGACTTCGACATCTTCAGCGCCATCGCCGCCAAGCTGGGTGTGCAGGAGCAGTACACCGAAGGGAAGGACGAGATGCTGTGGCTCAAGCAGATGTACGACGGCATGGCGGCGCAGGCCCGTGGCGCCCGTGTGGCGCTGCCGCCGTTCAACATGTTCTGGGAGTCCAACAACTACATCCGCTTCCCGATCCCGGAGGCCAACCGCCAGTGGATCCGTCACGCCGATTTTCGCGAGAACCCGCTGCTCAACCCGCTCGGTACCCCGTCCGGCAAGATCGAGATCTTCTCCAACACGGTGGCGGGGATGGGTTATGCCGACTGCGCCGGTCATCCCAAGTGGTATGAGCCCAAGGAGTGGGTGAAGAGCGAGGTGGCGGCGCGCTATCCGCTGTCGCTCAACACCTCCCACCCGACCCAGCGGTTGCACTCCCAGCTCGACAACACCCCGCTGCGGGACAAGTTCGCCATCGCCGATCGGGAGGCGATCCTGATCCATCCGGACGACGCCAAGGCGCGCGGCATCCAGGATGGCGATCTGGTGCGGGCCTTCAACGAGCGCGGCCAGATCCTGGTGGGGGCCCTGATCTCCGCCGATATCCGGCCCGGGGTAGTGCGGGTGTGTGAAGGGGCCTGGTACGATCCGGCCAAGCCGGGGGAAGCGGGCAGCATCTGCAAGAACGGCAACGTCAACTGCCTCACCTTCGACGAGGGTTCGTCCAGTCTGGCCCAGGGCAACTGCGGCCACATGGCCCAATTGCAGATAGAGAAGTATATCGGGCCAGTGCTCGCCAACACGGCGCACGAGGTACCGGCCAACGGCTGAGTAGAGGACTGAGCAACAAAAACGGCGCCATCAAGGCGCCGTTTTCTTATCGCAGTTTGTGGTGTGGCTCAGAAGTCTCCTTCCACCATGTACTCTTCGGCGCACTCCGCCAGCTGGGGCCAGAGATCTTCCGGCACCCAGGCCTCGGGGTCATCCTCGTCACCGTCATATTGGCTCCAGAAGAAGGCTCGCAGCCCGCTTGCGAAGTCGTCGCTCAACTCCGCCAGTTCGGAGAGGGGCCCCAGCCAGGCAATGCGGCGCAGGCCGGAGGCGAGATCGTTGATGGCATCCATCAGGGTGCGATCATCCAGGCTCTGCTCCACCAGCAGGGTGAAGCGCTCGCGGGCGCTCTCGGTCTGCTCCTCGTCCAGCTCGCCCACGTCGGCCAGCAGGTCGACAAAATCCTCCAGCAGGAACTGGATCAGAGCATCCCTGTCCTCGAACCACTGGATCTGGGCCCCCTTAGTGCCCAGCACCGAGGCATCGAACGAATCATCGAGATGGCACAAAGCCCAAGGATCGTCAGTCATTGCTACCCTTCCTACACCTGAAACAAGAGACGTATCTTATGCCGGGTGCCGCACCCTTGCCAGCACGGCGGCACAAAAGGGGCCCCCCGACGGGGCCCCCCGTCACTCGACCCTGGCCACCTTGGGCAGGGAGAGGGAAGCGGCGAGCCCCCCCAGCTCGGCCCGCCCCATGATGAGGCTGCCACGGTAAGCCTCCGCCAGGTCTGACACTATGTTGAGACCGAGCCCGGAACCCGGCACCTTCTCGTCGAGGCGCACCCCCCGCAGCACCGCCTTGGCGATCTGATCCTCGCTCATGCCGGGGCCGTCGTCCTCGATGCGCAGGGTGATCCAGCCCCCCAGCTCGGCACTGGAGATGCGCAGCTCGCTGGCGGACCACTTGAAGGCGTTCTCCAGCAGGTTGCCCACCATCTCGTCGAAGTCCTGCTCCTCCACCCCGACCGCCAGATTGACCGGCACCTGCAAGTCCACCGTCTTGCCGGGATAGAGGCGGGAGAAGGCGCGGCAGATGTACTCCACCCGGGCCCGCACCGGGGTCGACACCCCGAGGATCTTGGCGGCGCCGGTCACCCGCGCCTTGCCGAGGTGGTAGTCGATGTGGCGCTGGATCTGGTCGAGCTGCTCGCCGAGGGCGGCCTGATCCTCCGGCGGCAACTGGGTCACCTGGTTGCGCATGATGCTGAGCGGCGTCTTGAGGGCGTGGGCCAGGTTGCCGGTGTGGGAGCGGGCCCGCTGCAGCAGCTCGCCATAGTGGTGCAGCAGGCGGTTGATGTCCTCCACCAGCGGCTGGATCTCCAGGGGGTAGCGAAGCCGGAACCCCTCCTGATGACCCTGATGGACGCGGCTCAGCTCGCGGCGCAGCAAGTGCAGCGGGCGCAGGCCGTAGAGGATCTGGAACATGAAGCCGAGCACCAGGCCGGTGGCGGCGAAGCCGAGGCCGAGGAACAGGCTGATGCGGGTCTTCTTCAGGGTCTGGGTCAGGGCGCTGCTGTCCTTGGCCATCACCAGGGTGAAGACCCGATCAGACCCCGGCAGCAGCACGGTACGGGTCATGATGAGCAGGGGCTCCTTGTTGGGCCCTTTGCCGACAAAGAGATCCGGATCGCCGAAGGCCGACTTCAGGCCGTGGGCGCTCAAATGGGCATCCCACAGGGAGCGGGAGCGACTGACCACCGTCTCCCCCAGCTCCAGCTGCCAGTAGTAGCCGGAGTAGGGCTGGCGATAACGGGGGTCGGCCATGGGCTCGGTGACCACCGGCATGCCGTCCGGCTGGATCTCGAGGCGGGAGAGCAGATCGTAGAGCTGCAGGCGCAAGCCATCGGCCTCCGCCTCCTGCCAGTAGTTTCGCATCATGGTCTGCAGGCTGAAGCCGGTGGCGAACAGGAAGAGACCGCACCAGACCATGGCGATCACCACCAGCCGACCTCGCAGGGTGCGTACCAGCCTCATTCAACCCACCCCGCCATCGGTTGCGAGGGTGTCATTCGTTGATCCGGTAGCCGAGGCCGCGCACCGTCTCGATGAGATCGGCGTGGGTCTTCTTGCGGATGCGGCCGATGAACACCTCCACGGTGTTGGAGTCGCGATCGAAATCCTGAGCATAGATGTGGTCGATCAGCTCGCTGCGCGACACCACCTTGCCCCTGTGCTGCATCAGGTAGCCCAGCACCCGGAACTCGTGGGCGGTGAGCTTGATGGGGGTCCCTTCGTACCACACCTGGGAGGCCGCCATGTCGAGACGCACGCCACCGATCTCGAGGATGGAGCTGGCGTTCCCCGCCGCCCGGCGCACCAGCGCCTGCACCCTGGCCACCAGCTCCGCCACCTGGAAGGGCTTGGTGAGGTAGTCGTCCGCCCCGGCGTTGAGCCCTTCAATCTTCTCGTGCAACTGGCCACGGGCGGTCAGCACCAGCACCGGGGTGTCCATCCCCTTGCTGCGCCACTCCTTCAGTACGCTCAGGCCGTCGCGACCGGGCAGGCCGAGATCCAGGATGATGGCGTCATAGGGTTCGGTCTCGCCGAGAAAGCCCGCCTCGTTGCCATCGTGGCAGAGATCGGTGACGAAACCGGACAGACGCAGCTGCTCCGCCAGCTGGCCCGCGAGGATCTTTTCATCTTCAACTATCAGAATGCGCATACATGGGTATCCAAAACAGGGTTGTGCCGGCACCGGCAACGGTTGGGGGGACGAACCGGATGACGGTAGGTTCGCGGACTCACGCCGTTACTCCTCTTCCGGGGGGGGGGGCGCGGAGCGAACAGGCGTTCCAGATGGTGACCCTTGAGCCACACCATCTCCAGGTTGTCAGCCCGGTAGCCCACCTTGATGACGCTGTTCTCCTCGTCGATGAGCCTGAGCTCGTAGAGCCAGACGCCATCCTCCTCACCCAGATCGACACGCAGCACGCGCACCGGCAGGCGGGAGGCCACCTCCATCAACTCATGAAAAGGACGGACCCGCCCCTCACTGACCGCCTGTTGCAGCAAGGCCTCGTTCGGCTGGGCCGCCTGAACCAGCATCGGCAGCAGCAATCCAAGCAGGGGCAGCGCGCTATTCATGGGTGATTCATCTCTCAAAACCTAACATAATGCCGTTTATAGTGTGCCAGCCATGAATCCGGAATGAATATGATCCCACGCAGTATCCTGCTGATCTTGTGCCTCTTTTCCACCTTTGGCTGGGCGGCGCAGACACGTCTCGACATGGCCGGACTGGTCAAGTTGTTGCTGGCACAAGGGTATCACGACATTCGGGAAGTGGAGCTGGAAGGGGACAAATTCGAGGTCGATACCCTGAATGCCGACGATCAGCGCGTCCAGTTGCAGGTCGATGCCAACACCGGCGAGATCACCAAAAAAGAGGCCGAATAGGCCTCTTTTGCTATGGGCGTGACGGCTGTTGCGCCGCCCCCCTCCCGGCTACTTGCGCTCGCCTGCGCCAGGGGCGCAGCAGCTTCTCTCGCCGTGGCCACAGCAGGGCGCAGGCCAGCACCAGATAGATGAGGGGCTCCTGCCACCCGCTCTTGACCGACCACCAGTAGTGTACCGGCACCAGCAGAGCCACCCCGTAGATCCAGTTGTGCAGCTTCTGCCAGGCAGGCCCCATGCGACGCAACAGGGCCGGGATCGAGGTGATGCCGAGCGCCAGCAACAGCAGCAGCGCCACCATGCCCACCACTATGTAGCTGCGCTTCACCAGCTCGCCGCCAATCAGCCCCCAGTCAAACTGCAGATCCAGCCCCAGCCAGACCATGAAGTGCAGGGACGCCCAGGCGGCGCACCAAAGCCCGAGGGGGCGGCGCAACTTGATGAGCTGCCCCTGGCGCCAGCGCTTGGCGAGCGGCGACACCAGCAGGGTCAGCAACAGCAGGTGAAGGGCCCCCTTGCCAAGGTAATGGGTCAACCCCTGGACCGGATCCCCACCCAGCAGCCCGGCTGGCACGGCATAGCCCAGCCAGAGCAGAAAGCCGAGCGAACCAAGGTGCACCAGCGCCCGCAAGCCGTTGATATGGGCTGTTTTCAGTCTCGGCATCATATTGCAGTTCCCGTCATGTTTTTCCCGCTTCTCATCCCCTCTCCCACCAGGGGAGAAGGGGGCAAGAGATCAGTCGGGCAGAGCGTCAGTCTCAATACCATTTACGCAGATCCATCCCCTGATAGAGGGACGCCACCTCGTCGCCGTAGCCATTGAACATCAGGGTCGGCTGGCGCTTGGCCCCGAAAATGCCCCCCTCGCCGATGAAACGCTCGCTCGCCTGGCTCCAGCGCGGGTGATCCACGCTCGGGTTGACGTTGGCGTAGAAGCCATATTCGTTCGGCGCAAGCAGGTTCCAGGTGGTGGGGGGCATCTCCTCCACCAGGCGGATGGAGACGATGCTCTTGATGCTCTTGAAGCCGTACTTCCAGGGCACCACCAGCCGGATGGGAGCCCCGTTCTGGGCGGGCAGGGTCTTGCCATAGAGCCCCATGGCGAGGAAGGAGAGGGGGTGCATGGCCTCGTCGAGGCGCAAGCCCTCCACATAGGGATAATCGATGCCGCCCCCCAGGGCACGGGAGGCCTGCCCCGGCAACTGTTCCGGATCATAGAGCGTCTCGAAGGCCACGAACTTGGCGCGACTGGTGGGCTCGGCACGGCGGATCAGATCCGCCAGCGCAATGCCGCTCCAGGGCAGCACCATGGACCAGGCCTCCACGCAGCGCAGCCGATAGATGCGCTCCTCCAGCGTGCTCTTGTTGATGAGATCCCACACATCCAGGGTGAAGGGTTTGGCCACCTCCCCTTCCACCTTCAGGGTCCAGGGCTCGGGCTTGAGGTAATGGCCGTTGCGGGCCGGATCCCCCTTGTCGGTCCCCAGCTCGTAGAAATTGTTGTGGGTGGTGGCCTTCTCCTCCGGGGTGAGGATCAATCCCTCTGGCCGGGTCGCGGCACGGATGTCGAGGGGTCTGGTGGGGGCCACGGTGGCTGGCTTGTCCGGTGCGAAGAGATCCAGCAGGCTGGCCTTCACCGGAAACGCCAGGGTGGCAGCACCGACGCCCAGGCCCAGCCCTTTCAGGATGCGGCGACGATCCTGATAGACGGTTTCCGGCGTGACATCCTGTTCGGTGGGGTGATGAGAAGTACGGCGCTTGATCAACATGAAAAAACTCCCGGGACGATGAGGTTGACAACCATAAGACCCGCCCCGGCCGAGTTTTATTTCACACAGAATTACATGAGTTGGTTAAGGGGCAGTGCCTTGGCCATGGTACCGGCCAGGAAGAGCACTACGAACACCAGCAGAGGAACGATCACGTTTGGCACCATCAGACTCACTCCATGAGCAGGACAGGGCCTCTAACTATGGAACAAGGTCTGCGGCGCCTCCAATGAATTTTTTTCGCGAGCGCAAGCGTATTCCAGAGTTGCAAAGAGTGACCGGGATCACACACAATCCGGCCCCCGCTTGCTGCCGCTCTACCGCGGAGTAGGCTGCCTCCTTTTCCGGATTCAACCACTGAGAGTCACGCCATGAGCCCACTGTTCGCCATCGCCATCACGACCGGGATCCTCTCCGCCGTCTGGGGTGGACTGGCCGCCGCACTCGGTCTCATCTCCTGGGTAGGCTTCCTCGGCTGCACCAGCTACTTCGCCTCGAGTGGCGGTTACAAGGCGCTGTTGCAGACCCTGCTGTGCAACACCACCGGCATGCTGTGGGCACTCCTGCTGATCCACGGGGAGACCTGGTGGGGGGCCGGCATGGCGGGTTATCTGATGACAGGGGTGGTGGCCACCCTGATGTGCGTGCAGGCCAGGCAGCAGTGGCTCGCCTACATTCCCGGCACCTTCGCCGGGTGCTGTGCCACCTTCGGCGCCGCAGGCGAGTGGCGGCTCATTCTGCCCTCCCTCATCATCGGCGCCCTGTTTGGCTATCTGATGAAGGCGAGCGGCCTCTGGCTCTCCCAGAAGACCCTCTCCACCGGCGGCGTCAGCGACCCGGCATAAGCCTGAGCCTGAGCCTGAGCCTGAGCCTGGCAAGGTAACCGATTCGGTCGGAAACCAGAGGGGGGGGGGGGGGGGGGGGGGGGGGGGGGGGGGGGGGGGGGGGCGCGGGGGGGGGGGGGGGGGGGGGGGCGGGGGGGGGGGGGGGCGGGCGGGGGGGGGGGGGGGGGTGGGGGCGG
>NZ_JAPCIY010000097.1:0-12035 GCF_027707645.1 Aeromonas sp. QDB30
GCAAAAGAGAGTAATAGATCAGAACGGCCGATCGCCGTCAAGCACTGAAAATAGCAAAATCAGGTGCGGAATGACGGTGATATCTTTTTTATCATTAGCAGTGGATGTTAATGACTTCAATCAATATCTTTTGCAGATTTTTAATCTATAAAATTCATAAAATATGACATTTTATAGAGGGTGGCATGACGGCGGCGCTGATCAAGGAACGCTATTACATACTGACTCCGCTGTCGCTTCTCCTGGGAGGGCTGGTGCTGATCGCCACCCTGTTGCTGGCGGCAGCCAGCTACCTGAGCAGTATCGACAAGACGGTGGCGGGTTACGGTCACATGCTGGCTGCCCTCGACGCCACCCTGTTCCAGGACATGGCGCAGGACAACCGCCGCCAGCTTGGCGTGCTGGAGGCGTCCTTGGACAAGCAGGCCATCGCTGCCGGGGCATCGGCCATCAATCCCATCTGGCCCATTGCCCATCAGTTCAAGTACGACGCCCACTTCCTCTATTTCTACAATGCGCGCACCCATCGGCTCGACGGCTATCCCGACTGGCAGCAACCGGAGGGCTACCGGGCACAGGCGCGGCCCTGGTACCAGACCCTGTCCGGCGAGGGTGATGATCTCGTCTGGTTCGGTCCCTACCCGGAGTTCGATTCGGCCCGGCAGGTACTGACCCTCATCAAGCGGGTCAAGGATCATGAGGGGCAACTGCTTGGACTGCTGATGGTGGACATGTCGTTCAGCGCCTTGCAGGGGGCGTTGCACCGGGCGGTGGGTGAGGATCCGGTGGCCCTCTACATCACCGAGCGCAAGGGCGGCAAGCTGGTGGTGGGGCACAATTTGTCGCTGTTGCCGCCCCGTCTCGAGCGGGAGACGCAGGCGGCCGGCCTGGACGGGTTCTGGGCAGGTCGCCACCTGCAACACGCTCTGGAGGGGATGGAGTGGGATCTCAACGTCTATCTCCCCCCCTCCCATTTTCATGAAAACCTGCAAGACACCCTGTTGATGGTGGTGCTGCCCGCCCTGGCATTGCTCTGCATCTGGCTGTGCAGCCTGTGGTTTCTGGTGCGGATCTTTCGCCAGGAGCAGGCGCTGGTGCAGGGCTCGCTAAGCGGCCTCATCCAGGATGAGGCGCGAAAGGAGATCCAGCGGCGTCAGCGAACCTGGTTCGTGCACGGCAGCCTGGGGGAGATAGAACAGGTGCGAAACAGCCTGCTGCAAGGGCAGGATGCCCTGCTCCACGACCCTCTCACCGGCATCCTGAACCGGCGAGCCTTCGATCAGCAGCGGGCCGGGCTGGAGCAGGCGGGGAGGCCCTACTGGCTGGTGCTGTTCGATGTGGACAACTTCAAGCGCGTCAACGACAGCTGGGGACACGGTGTGGGGGATGCGGTGCTGTTTCGGGTGGCCACCATCATGGCGAGAACCCTGGGGGATGAGCAGGTCTACCGCATCGGGGGCGATGAATTTGCGGCCTTGCTGCCCTGGGAGCAGGCGGAGGTGGAATGCCGCCTGACCCACCTGCTCGGTCGGGTGAAAGCCCTGAAATGGCGGGAGTTCGCCGACGCCATCACCCTGAGCGCCGGCGGCGCGCGCTATCCGGATGATGCCCTGACGCTGCTCGAGCGGGCGGATGCCTGCCTGTACGAGAGCAAGCACCAGGGGCGGGATTGCTGGCATCTGGCGGCGTCGTCGCCCGTTGACGGGGAGGTTGTGACAGTATCTGTCTGACGGTGATCGCTGCAAAAAAGGGCCTTTGGGCCTAGAAAAGGGTCATGACGGGGATGATTTCTCGTGTGACCTTTTTTTTTGATGTGGTTTCAGGTGGTTAGCCTGCTTTCTTGCATCGTGTCGCGAACCGGAGACAGGGAGGGCTGGCCGTGAGGTGCCCCTTGCGGCAGTGGCGCAGGTCAGGGGGCTTTGTATAGTGCAGGGAAAAATAATCAATCATCAGGTTTGACAGGAGTACCCCATGAAAATGAAACCGTTTGGCATGAGCGCACTGGCGCTGCTGGGGGCGTTGCTGTTGGGCACAGGACAGGTGCAGGCATCCGAGACCCTCAATACCATTCTCGGCGGCGGAGCCGGCGGGGTGGCGGGCACCATGATCGGCAAGGAGCTGGGTGGCGACACCGGCGCCCTGGTGGGGGCAGCCTTGGGGGGCGCGGCCGGTGGTGCGGCCACGGCCAATAGGGGCAACAAGAACGAAGCTGCGCTCGGCGGCGCCGTCGGTGCCCTGGGCGGGGCTGCCATCGGCAAGAGTGTCGGTGGCAGCACGGGCCAGCTGATCGGCGCCGGTATCGGTGGTGCCGGTGGCTCCGCCATCGGAGCCAGGACCGGGGATGGTCACGAGAGCCGCGGCGATCGCTATTACGATGACAGGCGCTATCACAAGCACCACAAGAAACACAAAAAGCACCGCAAGCACAGATGGTATGACGACTGATGCCGCGGCAAGCTGATCGACAAAAAGGGGCCTTTGGCCCCTTTTTTGATCCCGCTGCCGGCCCGTGAGGGGCGGCGAGCGGCCTCTTACACCAGCCGGTGCTGGCGCCTGCCAAGGGAGAAGGCGTTGATGTTGTCGATGAGCTGATCCGCGAGGCGCTGCATCGACTCTTCGCTGGCCCAGGCCACGTGGGGAGTCAGGATGAAATTGGGGTAACGCAGGGCCTGCATCAGGGGGTGATCCGGAGGCGGCGGCTCGACACTCGCCACATCGAAACCGGCGCCGCCCAGACGGCCGTTGCCGAGGGCTTCGAGCAGCGCCTGCTCGTCCACCAGGCCGCCACGGCCCACGTTGATGAGCAGGGCGCCCGGTTTCATCAGGGCCAGCTCCCGCTCCCCGATGAGATGGCGGGTGTAGGGGGTGAGCGGGCAGTGCAGGCTGATCACATCCGAACTTTGCAGCAGGGCATCCAGGGGCAGTCTGTCGTCATCCCCCGGGGAGCCGACCTGGCTCTGGGCATAGTAAACCTCCATCCCGATGGCGCTGGCCCGCTGTCCCAGTGCCTGTCCCAGGGTTCCCTTGCCGATGATCCCGAGGCGCTTGCCATGCAGATCCGTGATGGGGTGGTCGAAGAAGCAGAACTGGCCGCTTTGCTGCCAGCGCCCCTCCAGCAGGGACTGGCGCCAGGCGAACAGGTTGCGCGACAGGGCGAGCATCAGGGCCATGGCGTGCTCGGGGACGGAAGGGCCCGAGTAGTTGCGGATATTGCACACGGCGACATTGGCGGCGCGGCACGCCTCCAGATCCAGGTTGTCGCTGCCGGTGGCGGCCAGAGCGATCAGGCGCAGTTCGGGCAGCTGGGCCAGTTCATCGGCCCCGATGCGCACCTTGTTGATGATGGCGATGCTGGCGCACTTGAGCCGCTCCACCACCTGATCCGGCGCCGTGGTCGGGTAGCTTTGCCAGTGATGGGGAAAATCGGGGCGGCGCAGATTGATGCCGGTGTCCAGGGTGTCGCTGTCGAGAAACACGATTTGCTGCATGAAGCCTCCTGCCATTGGTTCGGACATGATGCCAAACATGGAGGGCGGCTGACCAGCGCGGTGGCATCGGGTCAAGTCCGATGGGGAAGGCAAAAGGCGGGTGGCTGTGCCTCGGAGGGACTCAGATCCAGCCCAGGTGCGTCAGCCAGCCCTGGATGCGCCCCGGCGTCTCCTCCAGATCCATCAGGGCATAGGGGCGGTAGTTGAGCTTGTGGCTGCGGCGGCTCTCGCTTCTGCGGGCTTCGGCCGCCAGCAGGGGCCAGCGTCCTCCCTCCTCCTGATAGAGATCCAGGGTAGGGATGCTGCCCTGGGCTATCTGCTTGGCGAGGGTCTGGTTGCTCAGCTGGTTGGGGAAGAAGCCGTCGAGCAGCACCAGGGCATCGGGGGCGGGCAACTGTTCGCTGGCGATGAGGTTGGCGGCCCAGGCGGCGCTGGTACCCTGGGCCAGCAGCAGCTTGAAGCCCCCCTCCTGCAGCTTGGCATCCCCCAGCTTGCTGATGCGGGAGGCAAACTGCTTGCGAAAATCGTCGATGACCTGCTGTTTCTTCTCGGCGGCGGGGTCGAGCTCGGTCTGCTGCGGCGAGGGGAGCAGCAGCAGGGTATCGAAACCGAGGCGCCCCAGCTCCCGGGTCAGTTGCCACAGCTGGCCGCTGCGCTGCCAGTCGGGCAGCAGGATAACCAGACCCACGTAGTTGTCGCTGTCGTGCTTGGCAAACAGTACCTGTTGCTTGTCCACCCTGGTGCTGTCGGGTATTCCCTGCCAGTCGCTGCTCTGCCAGTAGTCGGGGGGAACCAGGGGGGCTGGATCCGGGGCGGCGCCTGACGGTGCCTGCCCGGCGCCGTGGGCGGCAAAAGCAAGCAGGGTCAGCAGCAGATAGGGGCGAAATGTCATGGGGGATCCTCCAGCACTCCCTCATAGCGGCCTCGCCGGGGGTTTCTTTAGGGCAAGGGGGCACATCGGCATCGGCGGTGGCGAAGAGGGTCTGACCGGCGGGCCGGACACGGGCCCGGGATTGTTCCAAATGGCAAAGCATTCCCGGTTTTGATTGTTCCATCCTGTGACCCATACATGGTTCAGTAAGGGCAGGCAGACAGGGGGCCGGGGCATGTCGTCACTGGCCGCAGGCGGAGAATTCTCCCCCCCTGTCTCGTCAGAACGAGAGATTCACCCTCACTTTCCATCGACAGGGAGCGTTATCGCCATGAGCACCTTGGTTCACTTGCCCATCCTCGACCTGAGGCAGCTGGATGCCTCGCCCGACGCCCGGGCCGATTTTCTGGCATCGTTGCGCGATGCCGCGAGAGAGACGGGATTTTTCTACCTGACCGGCCACGGCATCGATCCCGAGCTGCAACAGGAGGTGCAGCAGCTGTCGCGGGCCTTCTTTGCGCTGCCTCTGGCGGCCAAGCAGCAGGTCGCCATGATCCACTCTCCCCATTTTCGTGGCTACAACCGACCGGGGGCGGAGCTGACCCGGGGTCAACCCGACTGGCGAGAGCAGTTTGATATCGGTGCCGATCGCCCAGCCTTGCCGCGCGCGGCGGGCGACCCACCCTGGTGGCGGTTGCAGGGGCCGAATCAGTGGCCGGAGGCGCTGCCGACACTGCAACCCGTGCTGACGCGCTGGCGTGGGCAGATGACCCGCATGTCCCGTACCCTGCTCGGGGCTTTTGCCGAGGCGCTCGCACTGTCGCCAGATGCCTTCGATGCCCTGCACGGAGAGCGTCCCAACGAACATATCAAGCTGATCCGCTATCCCGGTGAGCGGGGCGCCACCCAGGGGGTCGGTCCCCACAAGGATTCGGGCTTCCTGAGCTTCCTGCTGCAGGATGACCAGCCCGGCCTGCAGGTGGAGGTGGCGCCGGATCACTGGATCGACGCGCTCCCGCTCCCTGGCACCTTCGTGGTCAACATCGGTGAGCTGCTGGAGCTCGCCAGCAACGGCTACCTGCGTGCGACCGTGCACCGGGTGGTGCCGTCGGCGCCGGGGCAGGAGCGTCTCTCCATCGCCTTCTTCCTGGGGGCCCAGCTCGACGCTGTGGTGCCCGTCTATCCGCTGCCCGAGGCACTGGCCCGTGAAGCCAGGGGGCCTGCCACCGACCCGCACAATCCGCTGCTGCGGGAGGTGGGCTGGAACTACCTCAAGGGGCGGCTGCGTTCCCACCCTGACGTGGCATTGCGCCACCATGCCGATCTGTTGCCGGCGCCCCGGGCGCTGGCGGTCGGCGAAACCACCCATTGATTGCATGGCAAGGAGCACAAGATGAACAAGCACGGACTGTTTTCCCTGAGCGGCCTGGTATTGGCCCTCGGACTCTCTCTCTCCGCCCAGGCAGCCCAGGCGCTGCGGGTTGCCGCGGATCCACTGCCCCATGCGGATATCCTCGGCGAGGTGAAACGCCAGGACCCTTCGCTGGATCTGCAGGTGATCGAGCTCAGCGGCGGCATCAATGCCAATGCCCTGCTGGTGGCGGGTGATGTGGATGCCAACTACTTCCAGCACGTCCCTTACCTGCGGGATCAGGAGAAGGCGCTCGGCACCGAGCTGGTGGTGGCCGCGACCGTACACGTGGAGCCTCTTGGCATCTATTCGAAGAAGGTCAAGCACCTGAGGGAGGTACCGGAAAAGGCGGTGATCGCCCTGCCCAACAATGTCACCAACCTGAGCCGGGCCCTCTATCTGTTGCAGCACGAGGGGCTCATCACCCTCAAGGCCGGCCATGAAGATCCGGCGCGGGATCTGGCGACGGTGCACGACATCGCCACCAACCCCAAGGCGCTCAAGATCCTGGAGATCGAGGCGCCGCAGCTGCCGCGCTCCCTCGACGACGTGGATCTGGCGGTGATCAATGGCAACTATGCCCTGGAGGCGGGGCTGGAGCCTGCTCGCGATGCCCTGGGGCTGGAGAGCGCCCAGAACAATCCCTACGCCAACATCCTGGTGACCACCCCGGCGCTCAAGGATGATCCGCGGATCCGCCAGTTGGCGCGGGATCTGGAGTCCAGGGCGATCGCCGACTTCATTCGCAAGAGCTACAAGGGGTCGGTGATCCCGGTGGCCGGGCGGCAGTCATGATAGTGCTGGAGGGGCTCGGCAAGCAGTACCCGGGGCACGGGCAACCCGCTCTGGAGGGGGTGTCGCTCGAGATTCCGGATGGGGCCATCTACGGCATTCTCGGGCGCAGCGGCGCGGGCAAGAGCACGCTCATTCGTTGCCTCAATCTGCTGGAGCGGCCAAGCCGGGGCCGCATCCTGTTCGATGGCCGCGACATCACGGCCCTGGAGGGAGCGGCCTTGCGCCGCCACCGTCAGGGGACCGGCATGATTTTCCAGCACTTCAATCTGCTGCACGCCCGCAGCGTGGAGGAGAACGTGGCGGTCCCGCTGGAAATCGCCGGAGTGGCGCGCCGGGAGCGGGCGGCCCGGGTCAGCGAGCTGCTGGAACTGGTGGGGCTTGGCGAGCACCGTCGTGCCTTTCCCTCCCAGTTGTCGGGGGGGCAGAAGCAGCGAGTGGGCATCGCCCGCGCCCTGGCCGCCAATCCGCGCCACTTGCTCTGTGACGAGGCGACCAGTGCCCTGGATCTGGAGACCACGGAGTCGGTGCTGGCGCTGCTTGCCGACATCAACCGCCGCCTCGGGATCACCATAGTGCTCATCACCCACGAGCTGGAGGTGGTCAGGGCCATCTGCGATCACGCGGCATTGCTTGAACGGGGTCAGCTGGTGGAAAGCGGCGCTCTGGGCACCCTGCTGGCCAACCCCGACTCCCGTGTGCGGCAGGCCCTGTTGCCGGATCCCGAGATCCTGCGGCGTTTCATGGCGCGTCACGGAGTCACAGAGGAGGTGCGTTTATGCAGAGTCGCCTGAGTGTCGATGCCTTGCTCGAACTGATGTATCAGGGGTCGCTCGAAACGCTCTACATGGTGGGAGTGGCAGCCGTGTTCACCCTGTTGCTGGGGCTGCCGACCGGGGTGCTGCTGGTGGTGACCCGTCCCGGGGGCGTGCTGCCCTTGCCCCGTCTCAACATGGTGCTGGGGATCGGTATCAACATCGGGCGGTCGCTCCCCTTCGTGGTGCTCCTGATCGCCCTGATCCCCCTGACCCGGCTGGTGGTCGGCACCTCACTGGGCAGCACCGCCGCCATCGTCCCCATCACCCTGGGGGCCTTCCCCTTCTTTGCCCGGGTGGTGGAGAGCGCCCTCGATGAGGTGGACAAGGGGCGCGTCGAAGCCGTGCTCGCCATGGGGGGCAGCGGCTGGCACGTGGTCGTCAAGGCGCTGCTGCCCGAGGCCTTGCCGGCGCTGCTGGCCGGACTCACCCTGACGGTGGTGATGCTCATTGGCTTCTCCTCCATGGCAGGGGTGGTCGGTGGTGGCGGGCTCGGGGATCTGGCGATCCGCTACGGCTACCAGCGCTTTGATGACAAGGTGATGGCAGGGACCGTGGTCATGTTGCTGCTGCTGCTGGTGCAACTGGTACAGGGGGTGGGGGACAGGCTGGTGCGGGCACTGGCCCATCGCCGCTAGGGGCACGGCTTCTCATCAGGCCGGCCGTGAGGTGCCAGCCAATAAAAAAGCGAGCCTTGGCTCGCTTTTTTTGCAATCACATCAAGGGGTCAACTTAGTTGACGCGACGCTTGAATTCACCGGTACGGGTGTCGATTTCGATCTTGTCACCGATCTCCACGAAGGCGGCAACGGCCAGCTCGTAGGAGGTGCCCTTCAGGCGGGCAGGCTTGGTCACTTTACCGGAGGTGTCGCCACGGGCGGCCGGCTCGGTGTACTCGACTTCACGCACGATGGTGGTCGGCAGTTCTACGGAGATGGCTTTCTCGTTGTAGAAAGTCACTTCGCAGAGGTCTTCCATGCCGTCTACCAGGTAGTTCAGGGCATCACCCAGGTTGTCTTTCTCGACGTCGTACTGGTTGTACTCGGTGTCCATGAAGACATACAGCGGGTCGGAGTAGTAGGAGTAGGTGCACTCTTTACGCTCCAGCTGAACGACTTCCAGCTTGTCGTCGGCCTTGAAGACGGTCTCGGTGGCGCTGCCGTTCAGCAGACCCTTCAGCTTCATCTTGACCACGGCGGAGTTACGGCCGGATTTGTTGAATTCAGCCTTCTGGACCACCATCGGCTCGGTGCCGATCATGACTACGTTACCAGCGCGGATTTCCTGTGCGGTTTTCATGTAAAAAATTCCTGTTCGTGAAACGGACGGATAAAAACTGCCAGATTATATACGGCTTTCTAAAAATTTCACCAACCTCGTGACGAGATCCCCGTCCGCCAGCAGCCTCTGTGGCCAGGAGCGCCCATGTTGCTGCCATTTGGCCGCGTATTGCGGCCATTGTGCCCAGAGTTCACCGGTGTGTTCCCCCCGGTTGAGGGCATGGTTGAAGCGACGCAGCCACTGACCGGCCGGCGCTGGCAAGGGGGAGAGGTAGTGGTCGAGAAAACCGTCCAGCTTGACCATGTGGGCATCCTCTTCCTGCTGGTAGATGTGCCAGAGGAAGGGGCGCCCCGCCCACTGGGCCCGCACGAAGGAGTCCTCCCCGCGCACCAGGTTGAGATCGCAGCTCCACAGCAGGCGATCGTAGCCCCTCTGATCGGTCATCGGCAGCAGCTTGATGGTGAGGTTGCCCGCCTGGAGCAGATCTCCGGCCCGGGCACCGGGAATGGCCTCTGCCAGCCCTGCGCCGATGAGCACGTCGTCGAGGGAGCGCCCCAGCGGCAGCAGCAGGGTGACGGGGGTGACGCTCTGGCGCCAGCCCTCGGCCAGGCTCCTGAGCGCCTCGCTCTCGTAGGTAAAGAGGCTGACCCGCAGCTCGTCTTCTCGTTGGGGTGGCAGGCCGAGGCTGGCCCAGTAGGCGGCCAGTCCCGCAACATCCTGTTGCCAGCGCTCGCGCTCGACGATGAGGCCTCGCTCGCACAAGAGGCCGCCCGTTTTCTGCGTGAAACCCGGGAAGAAGAAGTACTTGTCGAGGCGCTGGCTGCCGACCTGCTGGGGCGAGGCGAGGCCATGGCAATCCTCGACCCAGCTCTCGGCCGAGAGGTATTCGAGGTTGATCCAGCAGGGGGGCGTGGTCTGCTCGGCCATGCGTTCGATAAAGGGGGCGGGCAGCTCGCAGGCAAACGCCTCGATGACCACCCTGGCCGGGGTCATGTCGGCGGGGAGGCGCTCGTGCCAGTGCTGGACATAGATGCCATCGACCCACTGACCGTCCTGTGCGGGGTCGAGCGCCGGGCAGATGCGGGCGAAGCTAACCAGATCGTCCACCCAGAGCCGCACCTGCACCTCACTCTTCTGCGCCGGGAGCGCGCCTTCCTGTTTGAGCTGGCGGGCGAGTCGCCAGGTGACGCCGATGTCACCGAAGTTGTCGACGACGCAGCAGAAGATGTCCCAGTCGAAGGGGGGGAGAGGGCTTGTCATGGCGCGGGATCCCAGATGCAAAAAAACCGGTGCGCAGGGTAGCACACCGGTTGGTCGGCTTCTAACCGTCAGCGCGTGACGGGGTCTGTGGCAGGTTACTCCTTGCCGTAGACGTTGTTCTCCTGCTCGCGCACCCGGATGAAGGTGGTGCGTTTGGTGAGCTCTTTCAGCTGGCTGGCACCCACATAGGTGCAGGTGGAGCGAACCCCGCCCAGGATGTCGCGCACCGTGTTCTCCACCGGACCGCGGTAGGGCAGCAGCACGGTTTTGCCTTCGGAGGCGCGATACTCGGCGACACCGCCGGCGTGCTTGTCCATGGCGCTGGCCGAGCTCATGCCGTAGAACTTCATGAAGGGCTCGCCATCGACCTCGACGACTTCGCCGCCGCACTCTTCGTGAGCGGCCAGCATGCCCCCCAGCATCACGAAGTCGGCGCCGCCGCCAAATGCCTTGGCCACATCCCCCGGGCAGGTGCAGCCGCCGTCACCGACGATCTGGCCGCCCAGGCCGTGGGCCGCATCGGCACACTCGATGATGGCGGAGAGCTGCGGGTAGCCGACCCCGGTCTTGACCCGGGTGGTGCAGACCGAGCCCGGGCCTATGCCCACCTTGACGATGTCGGCGCCGGAGAGGATGAGCTCCTCCACCATCTCGCCGGTCACCACGTTGCCCGCCAGGATGACGTGGTTCGGGCAGGCCTCGCGGATCTTGCGCAAAAACTCGACGAAGTGCTGGGAGTAGCCGTTGGCCACGTCCACGCAGATGAAGCGCAGGGCGCTGGACATCGCGAGGATCTGGCGTGTCTTGGTGAAGTCCTCCTCCGAGGTGCCGGTAGAGACCATCACATGGCCCAGCAGGGCCGGGTCGGTCTCATTGACGAAGGTTTGCCACTGCGCAAGGCTGTAGTGCTTGTGCACCGCCGTCATCATCTCGAAGCTGGCCAGGGTACGCGCCATGGCGAAGCTGCCGACGGTATCCATGTTGGCGGCGATGACGGGCACGCCCTGCCATCGGGTCTGGGTGTGCTTGAAGGTGAACTGGCGGGTCAGGCTGACTTGGGAACGGCTCTTGAGAGTAGAGCGCTTGGGGCGAAACAGGACATCCTTGAAACCGAGCTTCAAGTCTTCTTCGATACGCATTGCGAATTCCTTATTGAGCCTTGTGTGAGAGCTCACTTTGCAGTGGCAACTTTTCGGCAGGCGCAAAAAAACCGGTGGTTTTCAGGCCCTCCGGTTTACAGCAGTGTAGGCAAAAATCCCGTCAGAACAAGACTGATAATTCACGCACCGCTGTGGTAGCCTTTGGCGTCACAACCTGAGGATGGCCGCCAGCGTCATCCAGCACCCTGTTCTCCCCTCGTTTTCCTGCTGCATTCCCCACTCACGCGCCGTGCCCGGCATGGATTGTCGCCTGTTGGCACCGCGTCCAGAGCCCGTTCCCCTGCGCGCCAGAATCCGGTTGACCCGGCAGTTGGCTGTGATACATCTGGGCGCAAGACTGACAAGGCGAGAGAGCAAGATGGGCAAGAGAATGGTGGCGGCGGCCATGATGTGGGCGCTGTGCGGCAGCGCGATGGCGGCCCAGACCAGCTATGGCTGGATCGAGAAGGGGGTGCTGATGCCCTACGGGGTGGCGGTCAAGATGAAGCTCGATACCGGTGCCCTCACTTCGTCGCTGGATGCCCGCGACCTGAAGCATTTCAAGAAGGATGGCAAGCCCTGGGTGCGCTTCAACCTGGTGCTGACCGATGCCAATACCGACAAGGTGGTGCGCCGGAGCGTGGAGCGACCGGTGGAGCGCAGCGTGACGGTGCGCGGGGCGGGCGGCATGGAGCAGCGCCCGACGGTGACCATGTCCGTCTGCGTCGGGGACCAGGTCTACAAGGAGTGGTTCACCCTGCGGGATCGCAGCAAGATGATCTACCCGGTGCTGCTGGGGCGCCGTCTGCTGGCGGAGCTGGGACCGGTGGATTCGAGCCGGACCTTCACGGTACAGCCCACCTGCGACTAGGGTGGTGGTGCCATGAAAAACGGGGGCGTGGCCCTAATGCCAGTCAGTTAAGCCTGACTGGCATTGTTTTTACTAGGTTTTCTCGTCGCATACTTCTGTGGTTTGGC
>NZ_JAPCIY010000098.1:0-11148 GCF_027707645.1 Aeromonas sp. QDB30
TGGATTTAGGGACTCAGAATACTTTTTTCTGAAAATCAAGGCGGCCTTCCCCGGAAAGCCGCGATGAACCTTTTTTTTGACTGTTCATTTATGATTCATGCCGTCAGCCTAAGATGGGCCGGGTTCATGCTGGGGTGATGTATGATGCAGCACGCAGAATGATACCTGGTCGGTAGACACGTCTTCTCAGGGTGTTAGACTGATTCGATTGAAAAGTAAGAGGTAGAACATGGGAACTTCATTGCAACGCACTATGGCTCTGATTCCGCAAGGTAGTCTGGAAGGCTATATCCAGGCCGTCAACTCGATCCCTGTGCTGAGCGCAGAGGAAGAGCGCGAACTGGCGATGCGTCTGCAGCAGGATGGCGATCTCGAAGCTGCACGCCAGCTCGTTATGTCGCACCTGCGTTTTGTCGTTCACGTGGCCAAGAGCTACTCCGGCTATGGCCTGCCTCAGGCCGATCTGGTGCAGGAAGGCAACATCGGCCTGATGAAAGCCGTCAAACGCTTCGACCCGAGCGTGGGCGTGCGTCTGGTCTCCTTCGCCGTGCACTGGATCAAGGCCGAAATCCACGAATATGTGTTGCGCAACTGGCGCATGGTCAAGGTGGCGACCACCAAGGCCCAGCGCAAGCTCTTCTTCAACCTGCGCAAGTCCAAGAAGCGTCTGGGCTGGCTGAACCACGAAGAGGTGCAGGCCGTGGCTGCCGACCTCGGGGTATCCGCTGCCGACGTCACCGAGATGGAAGCGCGCATGAGCAATTACGATCAGGCCTTCGACCTGGTCGGTGACGATGAAGACGAGGGTGGCTTCGCGCCGGTGCACTATCTGGAAGACAAATCTTCCGATCTCGCGGCGAACATCGAGAACGACAACTGGGACAGCCATGCCACCCGTCGCCTGAGTGCGGCCATGGCGACCCTGGACGAGCGCAGCCAGCACATCATCCGTGCCCGCTGGCTCGATGACGAGAGCAAGACCACCCTGCAGGAGCTGGCCGATACTTACGGCGTCTCCGCCGAGCGGGTGCGCCAGCTTGAGAAAAACGCGCTCAAGAAGCTGAAAGATGCCATGGATGCCTGACGGCCTCCTCCGGTAAGAAGCAGGGCCTGATGGCCCTGTTTTTGTTTTGCGGGGATCTGGTCGGCCTTGCCTTGGTTACCCTTGTGTATGGTATGTTGCCGCCACTGCCACAGTAGGGAGAGCAGAAGTGAAACTGTTGAACGACTTGTTTACCAACAACCGCGAGTGGGCGGAACGGATCAAGGCCGAGGATCCCAATTTCTTCGCTACCCTGTCCGCCCAGCAGGCACCCGAGTACCTCTGGATCGGCTGTTCCGACAGCCGGGTTCCAGCCAACCAGCTGATGGGGCTTTTGCCGGGGGACGTCTTTGTCCACCGCAACGTCGCCAACCTGGTGGTGCACACCGACTTCAACTGCCTCTCGGTGCTGCAATACGCGGTGGAGGTGCTCAAGGTGAAGCACATCATCGTCTGCGGCCACTATGGCTGCGGTGGCGTCAAGGCTGCGATGCAGAACCAGGAGCTGGGTCTCATCGACAACTGGCTGCGCAACATCAAGGACGTCTACTTCAAATACGGCGAACAGCTCGAAGCCATCGAGGATGAGCACGAGCGCTTCGACTACCTGTGCGAGCTGAACGTGGCCGAGCAGGTCGCCAACGTCTGTCACACCACCATCATCCAGAATGCCTGGCGCAAGGGGCAGGAGCTGGCGGTGCACGGCTGGATCTACGGCATCAAGGATGGCCTGCTGCACGATCTCGATCTCTGCATCAGCGGCCCTGACCAGATCCCGGATGTCTATCGCGCCTGGCCGGACATGCGTCCGCCCCATCGTCGCCGCTGAGGACCAGCCGGTGGCTCCTGCGCTCTACCTTCAGATAAAGCAGCACATCCTGGACGGGATCCGCGAACGCCACTATCAGGCGGGCGACCGGATCCCGACCGAGGCCGCCCTGTGCGAGCAGTTTGCCGTGAGCCGCATGACGGTGAACAAGGCGCTGCGTGAACTGGTGGCCGAAGGCTGGCTGGTGCGCACCGCCGGATCCGGCAGCTTTGTGGCCGACAGGCGCACCGAGTCGCCGCTCCTGGCGATTCGCAACATCGCCGACGAGATCGCCGAGCGGGGCAGCGAGTACAGCGCGCGGGTGATCCGGCTGCAACGTCAGGCCGCCGACGAGAAAGTGGCGGTGCGTCTGGGCCTGCGGGTCGGGGCGCCCACCTTTCACAGCCTCATCGTCCATCAGGCCGATGGGGAGCCGCTGCAACTGGAGGAGCGCTTCGTCGATGCCGAGCGACTGCCCGGCTATGGCGAGCAGGATTTCACCCAGCAGACGCCAAACAGCTATCTGATGGAGATCTGCCCTCTCTCCGAGATGGAGCACGTGGTAGAAGCCGTGTTGCCGAGTGCTGGTGAAGCCGGACTGCTGCAAGTGAGGGTCGACACCCCCTGCCTGCTGCTGCACCGGCGCACCTGGTCAGACGGCTGTCTGGTCTCCTATGCCAGATTGTTGTCGCCGGGTTCCCGCTACAAGCTGAGCTCCAAGACGCGTCTCGCATAATTGTATATACAAATTAAGCATTTAAAAGCCCACCTCTCGGTGCAATGCTGTTCACTTAAGAGAATTTGAGTTCCAGTCCACGTAGTATCAGGACAAAAAATCGAGGGAGGCATGATGCCTCCCTCTTTCTATTGCAAGCCCCGCTGGATAAAGGCTGGAGGAAGATCGACTGGACACAGCCTTGCCCCCTCAACTCAAATCCAATTTATGAATAATCAGTCAAAAAAGTGCTTATCTGAACAGCATTGCACCTCTCGGTGGGCTTTTTTGTGCTTACACTCTAATAAAACCGCTGTTATCAAGATGTGAACTTTATCCTTCCTTTCTTTTCAGAGATCGGCTATAAATTATTGTATATACATTTAGAGGTCGGTATGAACAAGGAACTGTTGAACTGCGAGCGGGTCTGGCTCAACGTGACACCCGCCACCCTGCGCCCCGATCTGGCGGACTACGGCCTGCTGGAGCCCCATGCCCTTGGCGTGCGGGATGGCAAGATCCACGCTCTGGTCCCCATGCAGGATCTCAAGGGCCCCTATGCCGCCTCCTGGCAGGACATGAAGGGGAAGCTGGTCACCCCCGGTCTTATCGATTGCCACACCCACCTCATCTTCGCCGGCAGTCGCGCCGAAGAGTTCGAGCTGCGCCAGAAGGGAGTCCCCTATGCGGAGATCGCCCGCAAGGGGGGTGGCATCATCAGCACGGTGCGCGCCACCCGGGCAGCCAGCGAGGAGCGGCTCTATGAGCTGGCGTTGCCGCGGATCAAGTCCCTGATCCGGGAAGGGGTCACCACAGTCGAAATCAAGTCCGGCTACGGCCTCACCCTGGAAGACGAGCTCAAGATGTTGCGGGTGGCCCGTCGTCTGGGAGAGACGCAGCCCATCCGGGTCAAGACCACGCTGCTGGCGGCCCATGCGGTGCCGCCGGAGTATCGCGACGATCCCGACTCCTGGGTCGAGACCATCTGCCAGGAGATCATCCCGGCGGCGGCCGAGGCAGGTCTCGCGGATGCGGTGGATGTCTTCTGCGAGCACATCGGCTTCTCCCTTGCCCAGACCGAGCAGGTCTATCTGGCGGCGGATCAGTACAACCTCGCGGTGAAAGGGCACATGGATCAGCTCTCCAACCTGGGGGGCAGCACGCTCGCCGCCCACTTCGGCGCCCTCTCGGTGGATCATCTGGAATATCTGGATCAGGACGGGATCCAGGCGCTGGCCCACCGTGGCGTGGTCGCCACCCTGCTGCCCACCGCTTTCTATTTCCTCAAGGAGACCAAGTTGCCCCCGATCGCTGCCTTGCGCAAGGCGGGGGTACCCATGGCTGTCTCTTCCGACATCAACCCGGGCACGGCCCCCATCGTCTCCTTGCGCATGGCCATGAACATGGCTTGCACCCTGTTTGGCCTGACCCCGGTGGAGGCCATGGCCGGGGTGACCCGCCACGCCGCCAGGGCGCTCGGCGAGCAGGAACGGCTGGGGCAGCTCAAGGTCGGCATGCTGGCGGATTTCCTTGTCTGGAACTGCGGCCATCCGGCCGAGCTCAGCTACCTCATCGGCGTCGATCAGCTGGTGAGCCGTGTGGTCAACGGGGAGGAAACCCTTCATGGATAAGTTCAACGGGATCGACATGTCGGTCTGGCAGGGGCGTCAGGATCCCGAAGACGGCGAGCTGGCCCTGCGCTGGCACGATAGGGTGCAACCCTGGCAGGGGAATCGCGAACCCGGCGTGGTGCTGCTCGGCTTTGCCTGTGACGAAGGGGTGCGCCGCAACAAGGGGCGGGTCGGCGCCGCCGGTGCACCGCTGGCGGTGCGCAAGCTGCTGGCCAACACGGCCTGGCATCTGGGCGCCTCCGTCTATGACGGCGGGGATCTGGCCTGTGAGGACGGCGATCTCGATGCCGCCCACGGGCGCTTGGCCGAACGGGTCGCGAGTGCGCTGGATCAGGGGCACTTCCCCCTGGTGCTGGGAGGCGGCCACGAGGTGGCGTTTGGTAGCTGGAGCGGCCTGAACCGTCATCTTGGTGGCGAAGGGCGGGTCGGGATCATCAATTTCGACGCCCACTTCGATCTGCGCATGAAACAGGAGCAGGCGAGCTCGGGCACCCCCTTCTTCCAGATTGCCGAGCAGTGCGCCGCCCAGGGCACCCCCTTTCACTATGCCTGTCTCGGGGTGGCCGAAACCGCCAATACCGCGGCGCTCTTTGCCCGCGCCGAGGCGCTGGGAGTTTGGCACGTGCTGGACGAGGCGATGACGCAGACCGAGCTGCCAGCCTTGCTAGGCGGGCTGGATGCCTTCATCGCCCGTTGCGACCACCTCTATCTCACCATCGATCTCGACGTGCTGCCGGCGGCGGTGATGCCGGGAGTCAGCGCTCCCGCCGCTCGCGGCGTGGAGCTGGCGGTCATCGAGCCGCTCATCGCCCATATCCGGGCCAGCGGCAAGCTCAGGCTCGCCGATCTGGCCGAGTACAACCCGAACCTGGATCAGGACAACCGCAGTGCCCGCGTGGCTGCGCGCCTGGTTCACCAGTTGACCAAGTAGTGGCGCACCGCGCCGCCTGACTGCATCGCTAAACAAGGAGTGTCTATGTCTGTACAACACCAGGATCCCCGCCACGATCCGAGCCGCGTGATCCGTGCTCCCCACGGCACCCAGCTGACCGCCAAGAGCTGGCTCACCGAAGCGCCACTGCGGATGCTGATGAACAACCTGGATCCGGATGTTGCCGAGCATCCCCAGTCCCTGGTGGTGTACGGCGGCATCGGCCGCGCCGCTCGCAACTGGGCCTGCTATGACAAGATCGTCGAGGTGCTGACCCGGCTCGAGGACGATCAGACCCTGCTGGTGCAATCCGGCAAGCCGGTCGGGGTGTTCCAGACCCACAAGGATGCGCCGCGGGTGCTCATCGCCAACTCCAACCTGGTGCCCCACTGGGCCAACTGGGAGCACTTCAACGAGCTCGATAAAAAGGGTCTGATGATGTATGGCCAGATGACCGCCGGCTCCTGGATCTACATCGGCACCCAGGGGATAGTGCAGGGCACCTACGAGACCTTCTTCGCGGTGGCCAACCAGCACTTCAATGGCGAGCCCAAAGGGCGCTGGATCCTGACCGGCGGCCTGGGTGGCATGGGCGGCGCCCAGCCTCTGGCCGCCACCATGGCCGGTTTCTCCATGATCGCCGTGGAGTGCGACGAGACCCGTATCGATTTCCGTCTGCGTACCCGCTACGTCGACAAGAAGGCCCACAGCCTGGATGAGGCGCTGGCCATGGTCGAGGAGGCCAAACGCAGCGGTACCGCCGTCTCCGTCGGCCTGCTCGGCAACGCCGCCGACGTCTTCGCCGAGCTGGTGGCTCGCGGCATCACGCCGGACGTGGTGACCGACCAGACCTCCGCCCATGACCCGGTACACGGCTACCTGCCCCAGGGCTGGAGCGTGGCCCAATGGCGCGATCTGCAAAAGAGCGCACCGGATGAGGTCAACGTGGCGGCTCGCCGCTCCATGGCCCGTCAGGTCGAAGCCATGCTGACCCTGCAATCCCGCGGCGCCGCCACGCTCGATTACGGCAACAACATCCGCCAGATGGCGCTGGAAGAGGGGGTCAAGAATGCCTTCGACTTCCCGGGCTTCGTGCCGGCCTACATCCGCCCGCTGTTCTGCGAGGGCATTGGCCCGTTCCGCTGGGTGGCGCTCTCCGGCGACCCGGAAGACATCTACAAGACCGACCAGAAGGTAAAAGAGCTGATCCCGGACGATCCCCACCTGCACAACTGGCTCGACATGGCCCGCGAGCGCATCGCCTTCCAGGGCCTGCCGGCGCGGATCTGCTGGGTTGGCGTCAAGGATCGGGTGCGCCTGGGCCTGGCCTTCAATGAGATGGTGAAGAATGGCGAGTTGAAGGCTCCGGTCGTCATCGGCCGTGACCACCTTGACTCCGGCTCGGTGGCGAGCCCGAACCGCGAGACTGAATCCATGATGGATGGTTCCGACGCCGTTTCCGACTGGCCGCTGCTCAACGCCCTGCTCAACACCGCCGGCGGCGCGACCTGGGTTTCCCTGCACCACGGTGGCGGTGTGGGCATGGGCTTCTCCCAGCACTCCGGCGTGGTGATCGTCTGTGACGGCACCGACGATGCCGCCAAGCGGGTCGGCCGCGTGCTGCGCAACGACCCGGCCACCGGGGTGATGCGTCACGCCGACGCCGGCTACGAGATTGCCATCAACTGTGCCGTTGAGGCGAAACTGGATCTGCCGATGATCGACGCCACCGGCAAAGGGGTGAAATAAGATGTTCGAACTCAATCTGCAACCGGGCAAACTCTGCCTCGCCACCCTGCGCCGTGTCAGCCGTGAGCCGGTACACGTCAGCCTGGATCCGGCTGCCCTGGCGGGGATCCACGCCTCCGCCGCCGTGGTCACCAAGGTGATCGAGCAAAACCGGGTGGTCTACGGCATCAACACCGGCTTTGGCCTGCTGGCCAACACCCGCATTCCGGTGGAGCAGCTGGACGAGCTGCAACGCTCCATCGTGCTCTCTCATGCGGCAGGGATTGGCGAGTACATGGATGACGCCACCGTGCGGTTGATGATGGTGCTCAAGGTAAACTCGCTCGCCCGTGGCTTCTCCGGCATCCGGCTGACGGTGCTCGAGGCCCTGATGACCCTCATCAACGCCGAGGTCTACCCCGTGGTGCCGAAGAAGGGCTCCGTCGGCGCCTCCGGCGATCTGGCGCCCCTGGCCCACATGAGCTGCCTGCTGATCGGTGAAGGCAAGGCCCGTCACAAGGGCGAGTTGATCGACGCAGCCACGGCCCTCAAGATTGCCGGGCTAGAGCCCATTGCCCTGGCGCCGAAAGAGGGGCTGGCCCTGCTCAACGGCACCCAGGCGAGCACCGCCTTCGCGCTGGAAGGGCTGTTCCATGCCGAGGATCTCTACGCCGGTGCCATCACCATCGGTGCCATGAGCGTTGAGGCGGCGCTGGGCAGCCGCCGTCCGTTCGATGCCCGCATTCACGAGGTGCGCGGCCAGCGCGGCCAGATCGATGCGGCCGCCTGCTACCGCCACCTGCTGGTGGACGGCAGCGAGATCGGCATGTCCCACCACAACTGCGAGAAGGTGCAGGATCCTTACTCCCTGCGCTGTCAGCCCCAGGTGATGGGTGCCTGCCTGACCCAGATCCGTCAGGCGGCCGAGGTGCTGGTGTGCGAGGCCAACGCCGTCTCCGACAATCCGCTGGTGTTTGCCGAGGATGAGGAGATCATCTCCGGCGGCAACTTCCACGCAGAACCCGTGGCCTTTGCCGCCGACAACCTGGCCCTGGCCATCGCCGAGATCGGGTCGCTGTCCGAGCGGCGCATGGCGCTGCTCATCGACTCGCGCATGTCCGGCCTGCCGGCCTTCCTGGTGAACAACGGCGGGGTGAACTCCGGCTTCATGATCGCCCAGGTCACTTCGGCGGCCCTGGCCTCCGAGAACAAGACCCTGGCCCACCCGGCCTCGGTGGACAGCCTGCCCACCTCGGCCAACCAGGAAGACCACGTTTCCATGGCCACCTTCGCCGGTCGCCGGCTGGCGGACATGGCCGAGAACACCCGTGGCATCCTGGCGGTGGAACTGCTGGCAGCGGCCCAGGGGCTCGACTTCCGCGCTCCCCTGCGCTCCACCGAGCTCATCGAGCTGGCCAAGGGCCGTCTGCGGGAAGAGGTCAGCTTCTATGACAAGGACAGGTACTTTGCACCGGACATCGAGGCGGCCGCCGCCCTGCTGGGCCGTGCCAGCTACAACGACCTGATCCCGGCCGGGACCCTGCCCAGCCTCTGAATTGGAGCCTGAGCAACCATAAAAAAGACCGCCCATGGGGCGCAATGCTGTTCAGATAAGCACATTTTTGACTAATTATTCATAAATGCGACTTGAGTTGGGGGAGCAAGGCTGTTTCCAGTCGATGTTCCTTCAGCCTTTATCCAGCGTGGCTTGCAATAGAAAGAGGGAGGCATCATGCCTCCCTCATTTTTTAGCCCTGATACTACGTGGACTGGAACTCAAATTCTCTTAAGTGAACAGCATTGCGCCCATGGGGCGGTCTTTTCATTTTCGTCTCCCGCGCTCCGCGTCGGGGCCATCGGAAGCGCGCTGCGCAGAGTGGCAGCAGGCAGGTGGTGGCTGCCTTATCCGTGTTCAAACATCCGGAACAGATAAACCACGAACAGCACTGGGGTGAGTGCTGGCAGCCTTATCCGTGTTCAAACATCAGGAACAGGTAAACGACAAACAGCACAAGATGGGTGGCGCCGTGCAGGGCGTGGGTGCGGCCGCTGCTGAAGGTCACTTTACAGACCATGAGGGTGGTGATGAGCAGCACCATGTCGGCAGGGGAGAGGCCCAGGCGCACTTCCTGCCCCATCAGGGAGCCGATGAAAAGTACGGAGGGTACCGTGAGGGCGATGGTGGCCAGCACGGAGCCGAAGTAGAGATTCATGGCCCGCTGCAACTGGTTGTTGAAGGCCGCCTTGATGGCGCCGACCGCTTCGGGGGCCAGTACGATACAGGCGACGATGAAGCCACCCAGTGCCATCGGGGCTTCCATCACGTGCACCCCGTAGTTGATGGGGATGGCCAGGGTCTTGGCCAGCAGGATCACCACCACCAGGTAGGCGAGCAGCAAGAGGGTGTGATAGACGTTGCTCTGCAGCGGGCCGTGGTGATCCTCGAGATCCTCGTGATCGCTGTCGACGAAGAAGTGGCTGTGGCTGCGGGTCTGGATCAGCAGGAAGACACCATAGAGCAGGATGGAGATGATGATCAGCATCCATGACATGGCCTTGGAGAGGCTGCCCAGAGTGCCGCCCTGGGTGAAGTTCGGCAGGACCAGACAGAGCAGAGCCAGGGGAATGATGGCCACCAGATAGGATTTGACCCCGTCCAGATTGAAGTTCTGGGTGTGATAGCGCCAGCCGCCAAACAGCAGGGTGAAGCCCACCAGACCGTTGGTGACCAGCATCACCACCGCGAACATGGTGTCACGGGCCATGGTGGGATTGGGATCGCCGGTCAGCATGACGGAGGAGATCATCACCACTTCCAGGGAGATGACCGAGAGGGTCAGGATCAGGGTACCGAAGGGTTCCCCGAGCTTGATGGCGAGGGCGTCAGAGTGACGCACGACGGAGAAGATGGCCCAGGTCACGATGGCAAGCAGGGCCAGCGACACCGGCAGGTAGACCGCAAGGGGGGTTGTCTCTGCCAGCAGGTCGCTCCCCAGGGTTTTGAAGAAGAGCAGGGTCAGCAGACCGGCAGGCAGAGCAATCTCTTGTCGGATAAAAGACTTCATAGGCAGTGGTTCTCATCTCGGGGCGGCCTCGGCCGACGGGGTATGGAGCGACTTGGTGCACCCAGGGTGCACAGACCCATGATAAGGGGAGATGCTCCTCATGCGGAGCATCATTTTGTTGCAGAGGGTGAGAGGCGGGGCAGATACCGCCTCAGTGCGGGTCGGAGGGGCTGGTTGTCTCGCCCTCTTGCCATGCCATCAGCCAGATCTTCAGTTTGCTCAGGGGCATGGGCTTGGCATAGACGTAGCCCTGGATCAGGTGGACTCCGTGGCGATGCAGATAATCCACCTGCTCCTGGGTTTCGACCCCTTCGGCGATCATCTCCATGCCCGATTTGAGGCCGAAAGCGATGGTGGCATCCAGCACGCTGCGCTTGAGGTCGTCCGTGCCTATGGTATCCACGAACATCTTGTCGATCTTGATCTGGCGAATGCCGAGCCGTTGCAGGTAGGCAAAGCCGCCATAGCCGGTGCCGAAGTCATCCAGCTTGAAGTGATAGCCCCTCTCCTGCAGAGCTGCGATCTCCGCCATGGCCCCCTGGATGTGCTTGATGGGATCCCGCTCGGTGAGTTCGAAGGTGAGGCGGGCCGGCGAGGGCCAGCCATGGCGCTGCAACTGGGTGCGCAGACGAGGTTGCTCGATATGGCCCGCCACCAGATTGACGCTGACCCACTGGTGCGGGGCCAGGACGGGGAGATCCGCCAGGATGCGCTCCAGCAGTTGATCCGTCATCGGCAGGATCAGCCCCTGCTCCTCCGCATAGGCGATGAAGGTGCCTGGCGACACCAAATCCCGTCCTCGCTGCCAGCGCAGCAATGCCTCGAATCCCACCACCCTTCGGTTTCTGCTGTCCACTATGGGCTGATAGAAGGGGATGAACTCCCGCCGAGCCAGCCCTCTTTGCAGCAATCCTTTGAGGGATCGCCGGTAGTTTCTAAGGCCCCAGTAGAGGGCCGCCAGCAGCGCCCCCAGCACACCGGCCGACCAGAGGCCATCGCGGTGTATCTGTGAGCGGGCGTAGCGTTTCAGTGCCTCGCCAGCCCAGAGGGTCTGCTCCACCTGATGCTGGGGGTCGAAACTGAGCAGCCGCATCGGGTGTGGCTCTTCTCGAATGTGCTTGTTGCCACGGGGGAAAAAGAGCCCGGACTGTGTCGCAATGCTGTTCAGATAAGCACTTTTTTGACTGATTATTCATAAATTGGATTTGAGTTGAGGGGGCAAGGCTGT
>NZ_JAPCIY010000099.1:0-11134 GCF_027707645.1 Aeromonas sp. QDB30
CGATGTGGAGCGGGTGATGTCACTTTGTAGCCGAGATTGGATAAAACTGACCTAATGTTTAATCCGATTGGTATGAGACAGGCTGGAGATGATTTGATAGACAGACTCGAGTGCTCGCCTCATGGCAAGGTTCTTTCTCTCCCTGGAAGGTAGAACCCGACTCTACTGAAGAGGCGGGGACAGTGCAAACATGCACTCAGCAAGATATTAAAAAGGCTTGGAAAAAGGGACCAAAAGGTCCCTTTTTCTATCAAAAATCACGTTTCGATCCCACTATGCCGCAAATGTGTACCTGCTTGAAGCTCCCGCAGTGGCGCGGCAGCTCATCCAATCGAGGCTCACTGTGGCGGCGGGACCTCACGCGGCGATACCGCTGTGACGCAGCAGCGCATCCACCTGGGGCTCCCGGCCACGGAAGGCACGGAACAGCTCCATCGGCTCCCTGGAGCCGCCCTTTTCCAGAATGTTCTTCAGGAAGGAGTGGCCCGTGGCCGGGTTGAAGATCCCCTCCTCCTCGAAGCGGGAGAAGGCGTCGGCAGAGAGTACCTCGGCCCACTTGTAGCTGTAGTAGCCCGCCGCATAACCGCCCGCGAAGATGTGGGAGAAGCTGTGCTGGAAGCGGTTGAACGCCGGAGGCGTCATCACGGCGACCTGGCTGCGCACCTCATCCAGCAGCGCAGGGATCTGATCCGCTCTGGTCGGGTCAAAGGTCTGGTGCAGACGGAAGTCGAACAGGGCGAACTCCAGCTGGCGCAGCATCTGCATCGCCGCCTGGAAGTTGCGGGCGGTCAGCATCTTCTCCAGCAGATCCGCGGGCAGCGGCTCCCCGGTCTCGTAATGGCCGGAGATGAAGGCCAGCGCCTCGGATTCCCAGCACCAGTTCTCGAGGAACTGGCTCGGCAGCTCCACCGCATCCCAGGCCACGCCGTTGATGCCGGCCACGCCAGCCACATCGATGCGGGTCAGCATGTGGTGAATGCCGTGGCCGAACTCGTGGAACAGGGTGACCACTTCGTTGTGGGTAAACAGGGCCGGCTTGCCGTCTACCGGGCCGTTGAAGTTGCAGGTCAGGTAGGCCACCGGCTTTTGCAGGGAGCCGTCCTGACGGTAGCGGCGACCCAGGCAGACATCCATCCAGGCGCCGCCCTGCTTGTGCTCACGGGCGTAGAGATCCAGGTAGAAGCTGCCGCGCAGCTCGTCATCGGCGTCAAAGATGTCGTAGAAGCGCACGTCCGGGTGCCAGGTGTCGATGCCGAGACGCTCGCGCACCTTCATGCCGAACACCCGCTTGACCACCTCGAACAACCCCTTCACGACCCGACCAGCGGGGAAATAAGGACGCAACTGCTCATCAGAGACCGAAAACTTGTGCTGTTTGAGCTTTTCTGCGTAATAGGCAAGATCCCAAGCCGCCAGTTCGTCCTGACCGTGCTGCTCGGCGGCAAAGACGCGGATCTCTTCGAGCTCCGCCTTGCCTTGGGGCAGGGACTTGGCAGCCAGGTCGGTGAGGAACTCCACCACCTGCTCCGGCTTGTCCGCCATCTTGGTCGCGAGGGAGAGCTCGGCATAGTTGGCAAAGCCCAGCAGTCGGGCCAGCTCCCGGCGCAGGGTGAGCAACTCGGTCATGATGGCGGAGTTGTCCCACTTGCCGGCGTTGGGGCCCTGGTCGGAGGCGCGGGTGGTGAAGGCCTCATACAGCTCGGCACGCAGGGCGCGGCTGTCGGCATACATCATCACCGGCAGGTAGGAGGGGATGTCCAGGGTGAACAGCCACCCCTCCTTGCCCTTGAGTTCGGCCATCTGGCGCGCGGCAGCCTGGGCGCTCGCGGGTAGACCGGCCAGCTCGGCCTCGTCGGTCACCAGCTTGTGCCAGCCCTGGGTCGCGTCCAGCACGTTGTTGCTGAAACGGGAGGCGAGCTCCGAGAGGCGGGCCTGGCTCTCGCCGTAGCGCTGCTGCGCCTCGGCAGGCAGACCGATGCCGGAGAGGCGGAAATCGCGCAGGGTGTTCAGGATCTCCTTGCGCTGGGCATCATCGAGCCGGGGGAAGTCATCGCTCTCGGAGAGGGCCAGATAGGCTTGATAGAGCCCTTCATGCTGACCGACATAGGTCTGGAATTCGGACAGCAGCGGCAGGCAGGCATCGTGAGCCGCCCGCAGCGCCTCGCTGTTCTGCACGGCGTTGAGGTGGCTGATGGGGGACCAGATCCGTGAGAGGCGGTCGTTGACCTCTTCCAGCGGGGCGATCAGGCTGTCCCAGGTGTGAGGCTCCTTCTGGGCCAGCACGTCCTCAATCTTCTGTTTGCAATCAGCGATGGCCTGCGTCACGGCAGGTTGCACCTGATCGGGCTGGATCTGGCTGAAGGGAGGCAGCGAGTCCATTGTCAGCAAAGGGTTAGTCATCTGCGGTACCTCTAAATGCTCTGCAGCCCCTGCCGTCCAGAAGCCTGCTTGGACCATCTAAGATGTAGGCAGAAACCCCATTTATCAAGCCTTTGCCGCCAAGAGACGGGCTTGTTGCCCACTTTTTCAGGCATTTTGTTCATAAAACCAGCATTTCATCTGCCAGAGACGACAATGCCGGCCCGAGGGCCGGCATTGTGAGGGCATGGACACTCCCCGCCTCAGCGTCGGGCGTCCTCTTTCAACCACTGGGCGACCCGCTTGGCGAAGTAGGTGAGGATGCCATCGGCCCCGGCCCGCTTGAAGCAGAGCAGGGATTCCATCACGCACTCTTTCTCCTTGAGCCAGCCATTCTGGATCGCCGCCATGTGCATGGCGTACTCGCCGCTCACCTGATAGGCGAAGGTCGGCACGCCGAACTGATCCTTCACCCGACGGATGATGTCCAGGTAGGGCATGCCCGGCTTGACCATGACGCTGTCTGCCCCTTCGGCGATGTCGAGGGCCACCTCGTGCAGGGCTTCGTTGCCGTTGGCCGGGTCCATCTGGTAGGTGGCCTTGTTGCTCTTGCCGAGGTTGGCGGCGGAGCCCACCGCATCGCGGAACGGGCCGTAGTAGTGGGAGGCGTACTTGGCGGAGTAGGCCATGATCTGCACGTTGACGAAGCCATTCTCCTCCAGCGCCGCGCGGATGGCACCGATGCGGCCGTCCATCATGTCGGACGGTGCCACCATGTCGGCCCCGGCGGCGGCATGGGAGAGCGCCTGCTTCACCAGGATCTCGGTGGTGATGTCGTTCTGCACATAGCCTTCGTCATCGATGATGCCGTCCTGGCCATGGGTGGTGAAGGGGTCGAGCGCCACATCGGTGATGACCCCGAGCTCCGGGAAGCGAGCCTTGAGGGCACGGGTCGCCCGCTGGGCCAGGGCATCCGGGTTGTAAGCCTCTTCCGCCATCAGACTCTTTCTCTCCAGCGGCGTCACCGGGAACAGGGCCACCGCCGGCACACCCAGGGCCACCAGTTCGGCGGCCTCTTCGAGCAGCAGATCGATGGAGAGCCTGTCCACCCCCGGCATGGAGGCAACGGCCTCTCGCTGACCCTCCCCCTCCAGCACGAACACGGGATAGATGAGATCGTCGACGGTCAGTACGTTCTCGCGCACCAGGCGGCGGCTGAAGTCATGTTTGCGCACCCGGCGCAGGCGACGGCCCGGGAAGGCCCCCGGAAGAGTTGTGGCCATGAATCACTCCAAAAGCGGAAGTTGGAAGAATGCGGCGGAGGTGGCCCGGGTATGGGCCAGCAAGGCCTCGGGCGCTTCACCACGGCAGGTCGCCACCACCTGGGCGATGTGCGGCAAAAAAGCGGGTTCGTTGCGTTTGGGCCTGGGTTTCAGATCCCGCGGCACCAGGTAGGGGGCGTCCGTCTCTATCATCAGGCGACCCGCCGGAATGCGGGCCACCTGCTCGCGCAGCAGCTGGCCACGGCGCTCGTCACAGAGCCAGCCGGTCACCCCGATATGCAGCCCCAGCGCCAGGCACTCGTCCAGCTCGGCGTCGGAGCCGGTGAAGCAGTGCAGCACGGCCCCCGGCAGGCGGGGCAACCAGGGGCGCAGGATCTCGACGAATTTGTCATGGGCATCGCGGCAGTGCAGAAACACCGGCATCCCGAGCTCGGCGGCGAGCGCCAGCTGGGCGTCAAACACCGCATCCTGCACCGGGCGGGGGGAGAAGTCCCGGTTGTAGTCGAGACCGCACTCGCCGATAGCCACCACCTGGGGCAGGGCCGCCAGTTCCCGCAGGGCGGGCAGGGTCGTCTCATTGACGCTTTTGGCATCATGGGGATGCACCCCGGCGGTGGAGAAGCAGTAACCGGGCCAGCGGGCGGCCAATGCGGCGCTCTCGCGGCTGCCGGCCAGATCGGTGCCGGTCAGGATCAGGGCTTCCACCCCGGCGGCGCGCGCGCGTTCCACCAGGTCGGCCTGTTCGCCTGCGAACTGGCTGCTGGTCAGGTTCAAACCGATGTCGATCATGGAGTCAGGGGTTCCGGACAAACGAGGTGCATATCAGGCATTTGAAAACCATCTACTCGATGGGGCCTTACCATACGCCTCGAACGGATGCATGAAAAGAGGAAGGGAGCCTCAGCTCCCCTCTTCCGTTTGTTGCTGCTCCTCGTCCTCTTTCTTCACGTAGAAGCGGGCGAAGAACAGACCTATCTCCCACAGGCCCCACATGGGGATCGCGAGCAGAGTCTGGGAAAAGACATCGGGCGGCGTCAGCAACATACCGACCACGAAGACCCCGACGATGACGTAAGGGCGCTTCTCCTTCAGGCTCCTGGGGGTGGTCACCCCGGTCCAGCAGAGCAGTATAGTGGCCACCGGGATCTCGAACGCCACCCCGAACGCGAAGAACAGGGTCAGCACGAAGTCCAGGTAGCTGGCGATGTCGGTCGCCACCGTCACCCCGGCGGGGGCGGTACTGGTGAAGAAGCCGAACACCAGGGGGAACACCACGTAGTAGGCGAACGCCATCCCCGCGTAGAACAGCACGGCGCTGGAGGCCACCAGAGGCAGGATCAGCCGCCGTTCGTGCTGGTACAGACCGGGTGCGATGAAGGCCCAGGCCTGATAGAGCAGATAGGGGATCGCCACGAAGAAGGAGACCACCAGGGTCAGCTTGATGGGCGTGATGAAGGGCGTCGCCACATCCGTCGCTATCATGCTGGTGCCTGCCGGCAACTGGCTGAGTAGCGGCTGGGCCACGAAGTCGTAGATGTTGTTGGAGAAGTAGATGAGCGCGATGAACACCAGCAGGATGGCGGAGATCGCGCGCAGCAGACGGGTTCTCAGCTCCACCAGATGGCTGATGAGGGGCTGTTCTGCCTGACTCATGGCTTCACCTCCCCTTTGGCTGCGGACTCGCTGGCGGGCACAGGCTCGCTCTCTCGCTGGCTGTTGACCGGTGGCACCTCTGGGGTCGCGGGCACCGAGGCCGCCACCGGAGTGGCTGGCTCAGCCTGGGCGAGCTCCCGAGGCGGGCGGATCTCGTTCTCCCCCTGATAGGGACGATTCACAGACTGGGCGGCCGCTTTCAACTGCTCGATGGACTCCTGCAGCTCGGGGCTCAGGTTGTTCATCTGCAACCGTTCGGCCTTCTTCAGGTCGTTGTGCAGATCCTGCAACTTGAGCTCCTGTTCCAGCTCGGCCTTGACCGAGTTGGCGGTGCTGCGGATCAGCCTTATCCAGTGGCTGGCGGTGCGGATCGCGACCGGCAACCGCTCGGGACCCAGCACCACCAGGGCGACGACGCCGATGACGACCAGTTCCCAAAAACCGATGTCGAACATGGCTTAGGCCTGATCTTTGTCTTTCTGCTTGGCGGCTTCGGCGTTGCTGGCCGTCTCGTTCAACTGCTTGGTCGGGAACTCGGCATCTTTCTGCTCGGGTTTGGTGTCGGCCGGCTCATCGGAGAGCGCCTTCTTGAACCCCTTGACCGCCGCGCCCAGATCGCCGCCGATACCGCGCAATTTCTTGGTGCCGAACAACAGCACGACGATGACTGCGATGATCAACAACTGCCAAATACTGATACCACCCATGACTTTTTCTCCGGATAGGCGCCCGATGGCGCAGGTTATTTAATGGGAACGGGTTCGCAACCAACCCAGCAGCCAGCATAACCCGGCGCCGGCGAGGCTGATTTGTCCCCACTCAATGTGTTGTTTCTGGGTCAGCAAGAATACACCCGCGAGCAGCAGGCTGGCTCCAACCCCTAAGAGGTAGCGAGCCTGCCCCTGACGGCGACTGTGGCGACGGAAATCGGCAAACATCTGGTCGAAGTGGTGCTGCTGATGGCGGGCCTGACGCAGGGTCTCGTAGACCAGCTCCGGCAGCTCCGGCAGTTTCTCCGCCCAGAACGGCGCCTTCTCCTTGATGGCATTCCACACCGCCTTGGGGCCGACCTGCTCGTGCATCCAGTTTTCCAGATAGGGCTTGGCGGTCTGCCACAAATCCAGCTGGGGATAGAGCTGGCGACCCAGCCCTTCCACATAGAGCAGGGTCTTTTGCAGCAGCACCAGCTGCGGCTGCACCTGCATGTTGAATCGACGGGCGGTGTTGAACAGATTGAGCAGCACGTGGCCGAAGGAGATCTCGGAGAGCGGTTTCTCGAAGATGGGCTCCAGCACGGTGCGGATGGCGAACTCGAACTCGTCCACCTTGGTATCGGGTGGCACCCAGCCTGACTCCACGTGCAGCTCGGCCACACGGCGGTAGTCGCGATTGAAGAAGGCGAGGAAGTTCTCCGCCAGGTAGCGCTTGTCTTCCCGGTTGAGGGTGCCGACGATGCCGCAGTCGATGCCGATCCAGAGCGGATTCTCCGGGTGTTCGAAAGAGACGAAGATGTTGCCCGGGTGCATGTCGGCGTGGAAGAAGCTGTCGCGGAACACCTGGGTGAAGAACACTTCCACTCCGCGCTCGGCCAGCAGCTTCATGTTGGTGCCGTTGGCTTCCAGCGCGGCAATGTCGGAGACCGGAATGCCGTAGATCCGCTCCATCACCAGCACCTGCTCGCGGCAGTGCTCGGTGAACACCTCGGGCACGTAGAGCGCCTCGGAGCCGGTGAAGTTGCGGCGCAACTGGATGGCGTTGGCCGCTTCGCGCATCAGGTTGAGCTCGTCGAGTATGGTCTTGCGATACTCCTCCACCACCTCGACGGGGCGCAGTCGTCCGCTCTGGGGCACGAAACGGGCCACCAGACGGGCCAGGGCCTGCATCAGGCGCAGGTCGGCCTCAATGACCGGCTCGATATCGGGACGGATCACCTTGATGACGATCTCGCGGCCGTTCTCCTTCAACCGGGCGGTGTGCACCTGGGCGATGGAGGCGGATGCCAGCGGCGTCTCGTCGAAGTCATCGAACAGGGTCTCGACGGGGCAACCCAGGCTCTCTTCTATCTGGCGACGGGCGGCCTGACCACAGAAGGGAGGCACCCTGTCCTGCAGCAGGGCCAGCTCTTCGGCAATGTCGGGGGGCAGCAGGTCTCGGCGGGTCGAGAGCATCTGGCCGAACTTGATGAAGATGGGGCCCAGGGCCTCGAAGGCGAGGCGAATGCGGGCGCCACGGCTCATGCCTTGTTGCTTGTTCTTGAGCCAGAACAGACTGCGACGGGCCAGACGGCCAGGCCAGGGCTGATAACGGGCGGGCACCAGCTCGTCGATGCCCTGTTCCAGCAGGATGCTGACGATGCGATAGAGGCGTTTGAACTCCTTCGGGGTCATCAGCTCACCTGCTGTTCGAGGCGGGCAAGCCGCAACTCGATCGCCTTCATCTGTTGGGCCAGCTCTTCGACATCGTCATTGAAGCTCGCCACTTCCAGCGGACCCGGGGCAAGCCTAGCCTCCTCGGTCAAATACTCGGCCACTTGACGCTGGGAACGGCACAACTCTCGCCCCACAAAACGGCGAGCCTGACGGGCACCACTGCACAGGATGTGGGCCACCACGTCGCCGGTGTAGCGGGACAGCTCCTCTTCCCAGTCGATATCGAGCTCGCCAAGCAGGGCGCTGAATGCCTGCACCAGCTGGGGGTCACCGCTCAGGTCCAGCTTCTCCTCGCGGATGTAGCGGGTCAGGGCGGAAGGCTCCTTGAGCAGGCCGAGGGCGGTCAGGGAGAGACTCAGCACCGCATCCGCCTCCCCTTCAAACCTGGCCAGCACATCCAGACGGCGCTCCGAGAAGACAAACCAGAGCGGCTTGAGCTCGCGCAGCTCCAGTTTGAGTACCTTGCCCGTCAGCTTGCGCAACCGCTCCGGGCTCTGTTTGTCCAGGGCCAGCAACTGGTTGAGGCTGGTTTCGATCACTGCGGTGACCATGGCATCCATCGGCATAGGCGACCTTAAAACTTGTAACCGCGGTGCAGGGCGACCACGCCCTGGGTCAGGTTGTAAAACTCGACCTGTTCGAAACCGACATTCTCCATCATGCCTGCCAGGGTCTGCTGATCCGGGTGCATGCGGATCGATTCCGCCAGGTATTTGTAACTTTCGCTATCATTCGCGACGATTTCGCCCATTTTCGGCAGCAATTTGAAGGAGTAGAGATCATACAGCTTGGCGATCACTTCGCTCACCGGCTTGGAGAACTCCAGCACCAGCAGGCGGCCACCCGGCTTGAGCACCCGGAACATGGAGGCAAGCGCCTTGTCCTTGTCGGTGACGTTGCGCAGGCCGAAGCCGATGGTGATGACGTCGAAATGGTTGTCAGGGAACGGGAGCGCCTCGGCATTGGCCTGTACGTAGGAGACGTTGTTGGCCACCCCCAGGTTGCGCAGTTTGTCGCGGCCCACTTTCAGCATGGAGTCGTTGATGTCCGCCAGGACCACCTGACCGGTCTCACCCACGATGCGGGAGAACTTGGCGGTCAGATCCCCTGTACCGCCAGCCAGATCCAGCACCTTCTGTCCTTTGCGGACACCGGAGCAGTCGATGGTAAAGCGCTTCCAGAGGCGATGGATGCCGAACGACATCAGATCGTTCATCAGATCATACTTGGCCGCTACCGAATGAAAGACACCGGCGACCAGGGTTTCCTTCTCGGTCGCTGCCACGGTTTTATAGCCAAAATGCGTAGTAATAGTCTGTTCCGACATCCCTCAAATACCCATAGAGCAAAGAATGGCCGCCAGTTTACCAGAGCCGATGGCGTGCGGACACCTCAAACCCGGCTTGCGACCAACTGCATCCCCAGCACGACCATGGCCAGACAGAGGAACAGATTGAGACCGATATTGAGCAGCGCCTTCAGATAGGCCCCTTGCTGGGCCAGCACGACCGTGTCGAGGGCAAAGGAGGAGAAGGTGGTCAGGGCACCGAGGATACCCACCATCAGCAATGGCTTCATCGGGTGTTCCACCACGTGACCATGGCTGATCAGGGCATAAGCAATCCCCATGATGAAGGAACCCACCACGTTGACCACCAGGGTGCCATAGGGAAAGTGGCGTCCCAGCAGCCAGGCCATCAGCTCGGCGATGCCAAAACGCAGGCAGGCACCGAAGGCGCCTCCGGCAGCGACAAATAACCAGGTTTGCATCAAGCAGGCTCCAAGAGTGTCAGGTTGGCATTATGCAAAATCTCGACAGCAGGGGACAGCCGGGCAATTAATCGACCCGGCAAGACCCTAGCGGCGAAAGTCTACCGGTTCTGGATTCACAAGATGGAGGGCCGTCTCGGCCGGGCGAGTATCGGCGATGACTCTGCCATGACGGATGGAATAACGTACCGGCACCTGGCGGCGCACCGCATCGAAACCATTCTCTGCAGGAAGGATCAGCAGGTTGGCGGGCTTGCCCACCTCGATGCCGTAGCGATCCTGCACGTTCAGGGTGCGGGCACTGTGACAGCTGATCAGCTTGAGACTGTCGTTGATCTGTTCGTAGCCCATGATCTGGCAGACATGCAGCCCCATGTGCAGCACCTGCAACATGTTGGCCGTGCCCATGGGATACCAGGGATCGAACACGTCGTCGTGGCCGAAGCAGACGTTGATGTTCGCCTCCAGCATCTCCTTCACCCGGGTGATGCCACGGCGCTTGGGATAGCTGTCGAAGCGCCCCTGCAGGTGAATGTTCACCAGCGGATTGGCCACGAAGTTGATGTCCGCCATCTTCAGCAGCCTGAACAGCCGCGACGCATAGGCACCGTTGTAGGAGTGCATGGCGGTGGTATGACTGGCGGTCACCCTATGGCCCATGCCGCGCTCGTAGGCCAGGGTTGCCAGCGTCTCGATAAAGCGGGACTGTTCGTCATCGATTTCGTCGCAATGCACATCCACCAGAACCTGATATTTCTCCGCAAGATCAAAGACGTAGTGCAGACTTTCGACCCCGTACTCCCGGGTAAACTCGAAATGGGGGATAGCACCGATCACGTCGGCCCCTAGCTGGAGAGCTTCCTCCAGCAGTGCCTTACCGTTGGGGTAGGAGAGGATCCCCTCCTGTGGAAAGGCCACTATCTGCAGCTCCACCCACTCCTTCATCTCCTCCCGCACCTCCAGCATCGCCTTCAAGGCGACCAGATTGGGGTCGGAAACATCCACGTGAGTGCGCACGAACTGGATGCCGTTGGCAATCTGCCATTTCAGTGTCTGGATGGCGCGTTGTTTCACATCCTCATGGGTCAGCAGCGCCTTGCGCTCGGCCCAACGCTCGATCCCCTCGAACAGGGTGCCGGAGAGGTTCCAGCTCGGTTCACCGGCCGTCTGGGTGGTATCAAGATGGATGTGAGGCTCGATAAAGGGGGCGATGGCGAGACCCTCCTCACCATCAAGCTCGCGGGCAGAGAGCAGCTGGGTGCTCATGGGCTCGATGGCCCGGATCACGCCTCCCTGACAGAGGATTTGCCACATCCCTTCCCTGCCCGTCAGACGCACATTCCTAATCAGCATGTTCTTTCCCCTTCGAAAGCGTCGTTGTCTTTGCCAATCCACAACTTAGCCCGGATCCCTTTAAGAGAGAAGCGCCGCCCGGAAAGCATACGGGATAGAAAGGGAAGATATGCCAGCAACAAGAAGGTGCGACATTGCAGGACTGCAATTTGCGATGGATGGCTGAAAGGCAGACACAAAAAAGCCTCCCGATTGGGAGGCTTTCTTATTTAATGGTGCTGATACCCAGAATCGAACTGGGGACCTCATCCTTACCAAGGATGCGCTCTACCGACTGAGCCATATCAG
>NZ_JAPCIY010000100.1:0-10482 GCF_027707645.1 Aeromonas sp. QDB30
CCGATGTGGAGCGGGTGATGTCACTTTGTAGCCGAGATTGGATAAAACTGACCTAATGTTTAATCCGATTGGTATAACGCCCCTCGGGCGACACCATGCTGATGGTGACCGGCAGGCCATCGGTGATGGCCCGCAGTCGGGCACGGCCACGCTCGATCTCCGCGAGCACCTGGCGGCGGGCCGTGATGTCGTGCAAAAACAGGGCGATGCGCACCTTGCCGTCGAACTGGTAACGCTCGGCAATCACCTCGACCGGGATGTGCCGGCCTGTGCGGGTGATGATGTCGCACTCCAGCCGCCGTGGCGGACTCTGCGGGTTGCCTGACAGGCTCAGCAGGGGATGCTCGGCGCCGAGCAGCCCGAAGAGGGGACGGCCCAGCATCTCGTCGGCGTGCCAGCCGAGCAGGGTGGTGGAGGCCGGGTTCCAGCCTGTGATGATGAAATCGGCATCGAGCTCGAGGAAGGCATTGCTGGTGTGCTCCAGCATGTGCTGCAAGCGGCGCTGCTCCTGCCACTGCTGCTGCTGCATGGCGCCGCGCTCGCGCATCTCCTGATGCAGCTGTTCCACCGTGCGGGAAAGCTCCCGGGTCCGTGACTGCACCTGCTGCTCGAGCCCTTGCTGCAGCCGCTCGAGTTCGGCTTCGGCCTGTTTGCGCTCGGTGAGGTCGGCAAACACGGCGATCATGTGGGGGGCCATGGTGCGGCTCTGGCAGAGGGTCACGCTGAGCTGGACCCAGCACTGGGTGCCATCGGCCCGGATCATCCGCTTCTCCAGCCGGTAATCCTGCCGTTGCCCCGCGATCAGGGCATCGAACAGGGGCTGCTCCCGTTGCAGATCTTCGGGATGGGTCATGGCGAGCCAGGTCCGGCTCAGCATCTCGTGCTCGCTGTAACCGAGCAGCCGCTCCAGCCCCGGGTTGGCCCGCAGCCACTTGCCTTCGAGGGAGGAGAGGGCCATGCCCACCGACGACTGGTTGAAGGTGAGGGTGAAGAGATGCTCCTTGTCTTCCAGCACCTGGTTGAGGGTGCGCACCTGGTGGCGCCGCTCCAGATCGTGCAGGGTGTTCTCCACCAGGCGGCCGAAGTCGTCGAGATCCCGGCAGGCATCTTCGTCGAGATGGCGCGGCACATGGTCCACCAGGCAGAGGGTGCCGAGCACCACGCCATCGAGGGCGCGCAGGGGTCGACCGGCGTAGAAGACCACGCCGGGATCATCGGTCACCAGCGGATTGTCGGCAAAGCGGAGATCCCGTCTGGCATCCGGTACCTGCATGATCTCGGGGTGCAAAATGGCATGACCGCAGAAGGAGTGCTCCCGGTTGATCTCGCACATATCGACCCCGGTGCGGGCGAGAAACCACTGCCTGTTCACGTCGGTCAGGGAGACCATGGCGATGGGGAGTGCGAAATGCCGGGTGATGAGCCGGGTGAGGCGATCCAGCTGATCGATGGGCTCGTGGTCGAGCAGGCCGAGGATGCGCAGTCGTTCCAGTCGACTGTGTTCATCCAGCGGCAAGGGGGGGGCAATCATGTGGCTCTCCTGCCAGTGATCTTGCCAGTGTTATATACAAGCCGGAGGATGTGATCCACTCCCGCTTATTGCGGAGCGGCGGGTTTGCTCTGTTTCTTGTGCTTGCGCACCCGCATGTAGTTGCGACGCACCCCGTAGGAGATGAGCAGGCCGGCCAGCAGCATCACCAGCAGCATCAGGCGTTGTTTCTCCTGGTTGACCTTGAGATGGGTATCTTGTGCGGCCAGCAGTTTCTGCTCTTCCAGGGTGATCCTCAGATAGCCCAGGGTCAGGTTTCCGTCCTGGATCTCCTGGACGAACTGGATGCGCCCCTTGCCCTGCTCCGGCAGGGATTTGTTGTCGCTGCCGATGGGCAGCAGACTGTCCAGCGGCAGGGCGTTGTCCGACTGGGCGAGGGGAATGCCGCGGGCGTCATAGAGGGTGACATCCAGAATGTCAGGCTCGGCGGCCAGATCCTGCGCCAGTCTCTCCAGTTCGCTCTCCTTATCCTCCTTGATCCAGCGGCGCATGTCCCGGGCGGCATAGGCGACCAGCGCCTGTGCCCTGTCCCGTGCCGCCGCGTGCAGGGCGGCCTGGCTCTCTCCCTGCATGTGGATGAGCAGCACCAGCACCCAGAGACCGAGCAGGACTCCCGCCGCCAGGCTGACAACACGTTTGATGGGAAGATGACGCACAGAACCGGGCCTCTGGTAATGGATGAGCGGGGCTGGCTGGTGCCCCGGTGCCGCGAAGCGGGAAACAGGGTGGTCTGTTTCCATGTCTGCCCGCACCGCAGGCGGGATCTTGGCGCTTGCCTGTACAAAAAGCAATACGCTACTCTGGGCCCGCATGATGAACCCCATGATTTCCAAGGAAGGCGTCTCTCTTATGTTGTTGTCCCAACTTCCCCGCTCCCTGCACGACTGGTCCGGGGCCCTGAGCTGTGCCCCCTGCTGGCAGCTCACCAACGAAGCCCTGCTGCCCGCGGCCAACGCCCACGACAGCGCCTGGATTGTCCTGTTTGGCAAGGGGCTGGAGGCCGGTCATCTGGCCCGCCTGGCCCAGCAGCTGGATGCCCTGGGGCTTGAGTCAAGCCTCTATCCCGCAGGGGAGCAGGCCGGTATTCCGCTGCTGCTGCTTGGCACCAACCGCTTTTCCCCCGAGCTGGTGCAGGCGCTCAAAGCCCAGGAGTGGGACATCGACCTGTGTCATCTGGCCGCCCTGCCTACCCTGAGTGAGCCCGGTCTGCTGGTGATGGACATGGATTCCACCGCGATCAGGATAGAGTGCATCGACGAAATCGCGCGGCTGGCCGGGGTCGGTGAGCAAGTGGCGGCCGTTACCGCGGCGGCCATGCAGGGCAAGCTGGAGTTTGCCGACAGTCTGCGTGCCCGGGTGGCGCTGCTGGAAGGGGCGCCGGTCACCATCCTCGACGAGGTGGCGGCCGACATGCCCTGGATGCCGGGCCTGCCACTCATGGTCGATGCCCTCAAGCAGGCTGGCTGGAAGGTGGCGATCGCCTCCGGTGGCTTCACCCGCTTTGCCGGCGAGTTGCAGCGTGCTCTGGGTCTGGATGCCATTTTCGCCAACGAGCTGGCGGTGGAAGGGGGCTTGCTGACCGGCAAGGTGAGCGGCCCCATCGTCGATGCCGCCGCCAAGGCCGAAGCACTGCAACAGCTGGCCTCGGAGTACGGGGTGGTTGCATCCCAGACGGTTGCGGTCGGCGATGGTGCCAACGATCTCAAGATGATGGCGGTGGCGGGGCTTGGCATTGCCATTCATGCCAAACCCCTGGTACGTGCCCAGGCGGCGGCGACCCTCAATCACCACGATCTGGAAGGGGTGCTCTGCCTGCTCGGCGCCCTGGCTTGTCGCGACCGACGCTGGTGCTGATCCCGCTCAAGGAGGAGCCGATCACGAGATGGAACTGTTACAGCAATCCCTGTTTGTCCCCTGCGGTGAGCATCGACTCCATGTGCGCCATATCCAGCCCGGTGTCGCGGTGCATGCCGACCCCATCCTGATGGTGCACGGGGCCATCGAGAACGGCCGCATCTTCTACACCGAATCGGGCAAGGGGCTTGCCTGCTTTCTGGCTCGCCACGGGTATCAGGTCTATGTGGCGGATCTGCGTGGTCGGGGTCTGAGCACACCGACCATCGCCGAGCGGGCCGGCCACGGCCAGCATGAGCTGATCACCGAGGATCTGCCCGCCCTGCAGCGCTGGGTATCGGCCCGCCATGCCGGTGCCCGGGTGCACTGGATGGCCCACTCCTGGGGCGGCGTCATCATGGCCTCGACCCTGGTGCGCTTCCCCGAGCTGGCGGAGCAGGTTGCCAGCCTGGTGTTCTTCGGCACCAAGCGGGGGGTCTCGGTGCAGAACCCGGAGCGCTGGTTGAAGGTGGATCTGATCTGGAACCGGCTCGCCCCCTGGCTGGCGCGCCGCCGGGGGTTTCTGGCCGCCCGCCGGTTGAAGATAGGGGCCGATGATGAGCCCCTGCGCTACTTGCAGGAGACCATCCCCTGGGTCAAGTGCGGGCCCTGGTTGGACCCCTTTGACGGCTTCGCCTATGACGAGGCGGCGAGCCGGGTCAACTGGCCCCCGCTCTGGATGATCTCCGCCAAGGCGGACAAGGTACTTGGCCACCCCGTCGACGTGCGCCGCTTCAGCGACGAGATGGGATCGGCTGCCCGCCACACCCGTCTTGGGCGGGACAACGGCAACCGGCTCGATTACGACCACATCAACATGCTGACGGCGCCCCAGGCACAGGAGGATCACTTCCCCGACATCCTCGCCTGGCTGCGCAACCCCCAGGCTGCCTGATAGACAAAAAACGGGCACTTGCGTGCCCGTTTTTTGTTGTCTCCCTGCCCTGCTGGCTAGCGGGGCCCGGATGGTATGCCAAGGCGGAACAGGGTCGCCTCGGTGGTATCGGTCAGTTCACCCACGCCCACGACACTCCAGAGCTCCTCTTCCAGCTTCTTGGCCTTGTGAATGGCGAACTTGGCGATGTAGTCCAGTTCACCCGCGATGAAGCTGGTGTCCGGGCGGCCGGTGCGCGAAATACCCACCAGTACCGAATAGAACTCTCCCTGTTGCCGGGCCAGCTCGATGAAGCGGCGCTTTTGATCCGGTGAGCTGAAGCTGCTGGCCAGGTGGCTGCGAAACAGGGGGGTTCCCCCCTGGGAGTGGAGGGCGGCGATGTAGACCTCCTCCTCTTCCGGCTTGTCTTCCCGCTCGATGGCGCGCAGGGGATTGAGCAGCAGGGCCTTGAGCAGTGCCCCCTGGAACAGGGGATACAGGTTCAACTGCTGATCCTGCTCGGCACAGATGCGCAGCAGACGGGAAAGGCTGCGTGGCTGTGGCGAGAGGCCGGCTGCGGCCAGTTTCGGTGCGGCCTTGAGCTTGTTCACATAGACGGGGGTGTTGAACAGGTGGTGGGTGTAGAGGTTGCGCAGCGCCCTGGCCATGCCGTGATAGCGATTGAACTCCCGGGTGGTCTTGAGCTTGTTCTGGTTGCTTTCGATCAGCAGGCTGAAGAACTGGTGGCCGGTATGGCGCTCAGCCGTCCCCTCGATGCACAGATGCAGCACGGTTCTGCTCAGGTTGAGGCTGACCAGCCGATAGGGCAGGCGTTGCAGGTCCATGTTTCTGGCGAGCTCCTGCAAACGGGGCAGAGCCACCGTGATGATGTCTCCCTTCTCCCCGTCGAACGGCTCCTCCAGCTCGATTTGCATGCCGTGGGCCGAGATGTCTCGGGTCCAGCCGACCCAGGATCGCTCCTTGTGATGCAAGACGATGGCCGTCTTGTGCATGTAGCGCGCCTCCTTGCGCAGTTGCACATAGTGCAGCGTCTCTATCTCGAAGGGGGCGGCATGGATGTCATGGCCAAAGCGCTGCAAGGCGTTGGCGTTGAGCGGCTCCTGGCTGGTCTCTCGCTGGAACTCGTCGCGCTGGTTGTCCAGGTTTATCTCCTGCAGCATGCCCACGTAACCGAGCTGGGCCAGGCGCTCGCGCAGCAGCCTGTCCTGCAACGGGCTCGCCCCGCCCTGGGGGTTGTCGAGGTCGGCCTCCCGCAGGGTGCAGGCTTCCATGCTGAACTTGTACACCCGCCAGCTAGGGCGGCGGGCGCCGATCTGGAAGAAGAGCGCGGTCAGTCCGCTCTGTTCCAGCTCCTCCCGGGTCGCGGAGAAGAAGTAGAGGTGGCTGCGTACCGCATGGGTAAAGCTGTAGATCAGCGTCTCGCGCAGCCCCTCTTTGCCTGGGAGCAACGAGGGCATGCGGGCCGCAGTGAAGAGGCTGGCGAGCATGTCGCGGTTCTTGGCGTCGCGCCAGTATTCGAGAATGTGCTGGTTGTTCTCGGTGCGCAGGGCGATCTCGAGGGCGGGGATGCTGCCCTTGCCGAAATAGAGGGGCATGCCGGTCATGCGCGGCAGATAGAACTGCTCATACCCCTTGATGACGGCGGCGGAGAGCAGGTAGTCGACGCTGACGCGATAGCGGCTGCGGTTGCGCTCGATGAAGTCGCGCAGGAACTCGTCAAACACCGGATGCTCGCCGTTCTTGAGCAGCCTGAGCCAGAATTTGTCCTCTTTTCTCTCCTCCCCCAGGATCTGGTAGCTGACCGGGTCACGCAGCAGGGGATGGGGATGATCGCGTTCCAGTCCGGTGAAGAAGACGGCTATCAGGTCGCCTGTCTGGTAGTCGGGCAGATAGGGCACGGATACCCGGATGCCGCCGAGGGAGATGTCGGAGCTCTTGGCGAGGATCTTCTCGCCGTTGGCGAGCTGGAGCACCATGGGAGAGCTGAAGTGCATGCGCTCTTCCTGTCGCCCGTAATGGCTGGCGAAGGGGATGGCGCTGACATCGAACGGACGAAACGGGCTGATGGGCAGTGCCAGATTGTCGCTGCGCCCCTGGTTGAGCTTGTACCAGGCTTGCAGCGCCTCGTAGACCCCCAGGGTGTAGCTGTCCCGGTAGAGGTAGCACTGGGATTGAAACAGCTCGATGGCCTCGGCGGGCATGAAGTGGGTCACCCCGTCGAACTCATGCACCTGACAGAGGGTGCCCAGCTCGTTGCGCATGTCGATGACGCGCCGACAGGGGGTGCACTTGCGTTTGAGTTCCATCTTCAGCAGGAACCGACTGTTGGTATTTTCGTTCTGGGTCAGACGGTTGAAGATTTCGTCGAAGTCCTTTTCCCGGAGCAGGGGGACAAGTTGTTCTATCAGATGTAGTGGTTGTTCTGAATCCATGTATTCCTGCCGCGGAAAGTCACTTTTCCGATTCTGGGTTTGATCTGCCGGTCGCAAACAAGTATATCAAGCAGAAATTCATCCTGTCCCCGAGTTATCCATGGCCAAAAACAAAACCGCCTATGTTTGTTCCGAATGTGGAGCCGACTTCACCCGCTGGCAAGGCCAGTGCAGCGAGTGCAAGGAGTGGAACACCATCACCGAGGTGCGACTGGGGGTGACGACACCCGGCAAGAGTGCTCGCTATACCGGTTATGCGGGCGCGGTCGGGAGCCAGGTGCAGACCCTGGCGGAGATCGCCACCACGGAGATCCCCCGTTTCAGCTCGGGCTTCAAGGAGCTGGACCGCGTACTCGGTGGCGGCGTGGTCCCCGGTTCGGCCATTCTCATCGGCGGCAACCCCGGGGCCGGCAAATCGACCCTGTTGCTGCAGACCATGTGCGCCCTGGCGCAGCGCATGAAGACCCTCTATGTGACCGGTGAGGAGTCACTGCAACAGGTGGCGATGCGGGCCGGTCGGCTGGGTCTGCCCACGGACAAGCTGCGCATGTTGTCCGAGACCAGCGTCGAGCAGATCTGTCTCATCGCCCAGCAGGAGCAGCCTCAGATCATGGTCATCGACTCCATCCAGGTGATGCACGTGGCGGATGTGCAGTCCGCGCCGGGTTCCGTCTCCCAGGTGCGGGAGTCGGCGGCGCTGCTGACACGCTATGCCAAGCAGAATCATGTGGCCATCTTCATGGTGGGCCACGTCACCAAGGACGGCACCCTGGCGGGCCCCAAGGTGCTGGAGCACTGCATCGACTGCTCCGTGCTGCTGGATGGCGGGCACGACTCGCGTTTTCGCACCCTGCGCTCCCACAAGAACCGCTTCGGTGCGGTCAACGAACTGGGGGTCTTCGCCATGACCGGGCAGGGAATGAAGGAGGTGAGCAACCCTTCCGCGATTTTCCTCAGCCGCGGGGAGGAGCAGGCTCCGGGCTCCATCGTCATGGTGATCTGGGAAGGCACGCGCCCCCTGCTGGTGGAGTTGCAGGCGCTGGTGGATTACTCCCAGCTCTCCAATCCGCGCCGTGTGGCGGTGGGGATGGACCACAACCGTCTCGCCATGCTGCTGGCGGTGCTGCATCGTCACGGGGGGTTGCAGATGGCGGATCAGGATGTGTTCATCAACGTGGTGGGTGGCGTCAAAGTCGAGGAGACCAGCGCGGATCTGGCGCTGCTGCTGGCCATGGTGTCGAGCTTCCGGGATCAGGCCCTGCCCAAGGACCTGGTGGTCTTTGGCGAGGTGGGGCTCTCCGGCGAGATACGGCCCGTGCCCTCGGGTCAGGAGCGACTGCAGGAGGCGGCCAAGCACGGTTTCCGCCGAGCCATCGTCCCGCATGCCAATGCGCCCAAACATCCCATCGAGGGGATGGAGGTGGTGCCGGTGAAGAAACTCTCCGATGCCCTCGAGGCCCTGTAACCAACCATGAAAAAGGAGCGTATGAACGCTCCTTTGTTTTTCTGCCCGCCCGCTCAGGATTCGGGGGGGACGTGGTCTCGGTGCTCTTGCAGCAACTGCTCCAGCTCGCGATGGAGCAGTTGCTCCTCTCCGATGTTCAGCTCGATCATCCGCTTGAGGTGAGTGGCGCTGTCGATGTCGATGTGGTGGCAGTAAAACCCCAGCTTCTTGCTGGCTTCGTGGGTCAGCTCGACCTGCATCTTGATCTCGATGTCGCTGCCCCCGAGCACGAAGCAGATTTCGTACTCCTTGTCCTCGCTGGCGACCCAATCCTCGGGTCTGAGCAGCAGGGCTCCCTGCAGGGAGACATCGACCAGCTGGGTGCGCCACTGGTGTTCACCCTGGGTGAGCTTGGCGGCGGTCAAATAGAAAATCCGAGTAAAGTGGCGGCGCTCGGCCATGGTCGTCTCCGGTCTGCGTGCGAGCAAGATGCTCATTCTTCATGTTGCAGAGTGTAATCCAGCTGGCACGCCAGGATATTGAACTGGCTCCGATATTGAATATCAGACCTGCTGATGGCTGAGGGATTCCACCACCTGCAGCGCCTTGACCAGCCGATCCTCCTGTTTGAACCTGTCCTCCAGCACGGGGCCGAGCTGGTTCAGATCCTCGTCCAGTTGCAGCAACTGGGCTTCGTCGGCGTTGCTGTACTTGTCGTTGAACTCCAGCGCGAATTCGGTACAGGCACGGATATGGGGGTAGATGCGCTTGGCCAGCTCCAGTTTGTCCCCGCTGGCTTGCTCAAAGGCGGTGACGACATGGTTGTAGATCTCGAAATGGCCTGCGCTGACGTAATCGACCAGTTGTTCGCAAAAACGTTGCAGTTCGACGTGACCTGGGAGGGTGCGTTGCTTGCACTTGGCGGGCATGAGGCCTGCCAGCCGCATGTACTCGACCAGCAACGCCTGTCTGGCATCCAGCCAGTCATCTATTGCTCTGTGCTTGCCTGCCAGTGCGCGCTTGGTTTTTTCCAGTTCAGTTAACATAGTCCCTCCATGGGCATGACATGCGGCTCTCGGGTCGCATGCCTTCGGTCATTCTCATCGACTGACGACACTCCTATAACTAGGGAAAATCCAGTTGACCGTCAATAGGAGTGTAGGGATATTGTTACATCAGGCGGGGATTTGCATGCCTCTCCCCACCGGTACTTCGCATCCTGTCGCCCATCCAGGGGACAAGGGGGCGATATATGTGACTATTTCCGCAGATCTTGATGAAAACCCCAGCATTCAAGCCAATCCGGCTGATAAAGCCTTTGCCTGAGTGTTTTTTTTTGAATAGAGTGGCCCGGTGCTAAATGCCCGATCATAAAGGAAATGTTATGAACAAAGCTCAACTTGTCGATGCAATTGCCGCCAAAGCAGACCTGAGCAAAGCTCAGGCCAAAGTCGCTCTGGAAGAGATCATCAATGGTATTACCCAGAGCCTGAAAGAGGGCGATGCCGTTCAGTTGGTGGGTTTTGGTACCTTCAAGGTCAACCATCGCGCGGGCCGTACCGGTCGCAACCCGCAAACCGGTAAAGAGATCCAGATTGCAGCCGCCAATGTGCCGTCCTTCGTGGCTGGCAAGGCGCTGAAAGACGCTGTCAAATAAGATCGTCTTGTAATCAAATGAAACCCGGCTTGTGCCGGGTTTTTTCTTGCCATCTTCGTCAAAATTTGTTTCAGATACACTCAGGATATGGCATGCGCTGTAGCGAGGTGGATATGGAACAGAAAAATGCCATTCGGCAGGTAGCCGTCCCTTGGGCTCCCTCTCGTCAACTCCCTCCCGGCCTGGTCGTGGCCGAACTGCATCAGGATATCTGGAGCGACACCCTGACCGTCATGCTGGGGCGTGCTCGCAGCATCGATCTGCCTCCGTTGCCCCTGTGCCGGGTGAGTTTTCGCCACATCTTCGCGGTGCGGGTGATGGAGGATTGCGATCTGGCGGAGGGGCGTGACAGCCACGTCATCGAGGAGCAGATCCAGCTCATCACCCCGTCCCGTTTCGCCAGCTGGTTCCATCAGGAATCCGATGGACTGCACCTGGATGAAGATTTGCAGCACTACCGCATCTCGACCTGGGATTACTGCGCCGATGTGCTGACCTCTTCTCCCCCTGAACTCCAGTTCATGGTTCAGGAAGAGTAATACCAATCAGATTAAAGATGTGATCTAATTGCTCTATTCTGGTTTCACTGTACTCAGTATGTCCGATCCAATC
>NZ_JAPCIY010000101.1:0-10376 GCF_027707645.1 Aeromonas sp. QDB30
AACCACAGAAGTATGCGACGAGAAAACCTAGTAAAAACAATGCCAGTCAGGCTTAACTGACTGGCATTAGGGCCCAGTGCCCGGTTTTTTTATGACCATCTTCCGCGGCTCACGCCACAGCCCGATAGCCGGCATTCCCACTGGATGTGTCAAGGCACTCAGCCACATTCAGCGCCAACTGTCAGCCCCGTCACCAGAGCGTCGGCGCCGGTTCACGACCGTTTTCCGCGTAGTAGAGCGACGGCAGAAACTGCGCCAGATAGCTGAATTCGCTGTAGCAGTGGCGCATCAGGTTGAAACCTACCTCGTCCGGCACCTCGTCAAACGGGTTGGCGCAGGCTTTGCCCAGCAGGAAGCGGCTGCGCAGCACACAGCCGTATGGGGTATCGCGCGCCAGGTGCAGCATCTCGCCATCCAGCGGCGCACCATTGCCATCCAGAGCTACCTCGTCGCCAAAGCCGATACGGGCGCAGATGGCGGCAGAGAGAGCCTGCGTCTCCCGCGCCTCCTGTAGCGATTGCGGGGCGAACACCTCTTCGGCGCCGTGGAACTTGAGGCGAGCTGCCACCGGCGGCAGCTCGGCAAGCCACTCCACAGCCTCTATGCTGGCTCCCACGAAGCGCTCCCCTTTTTTCCAGTGATGATCCCAGCCCCGGTGCTCGACATGATCGTGGGGGTGCCACCACCTGATGTGCTGGGTCGTCTCGAAGAAGGTGAACCACCAATCCAGCATGCGCCCCTTGCAGCCGTGCAGATCGGTGCGGATGGCGACCGTCAGCAGGCCGTCGGTGCTGCGGGTCAGACCCATTTCCAGGCGAAGGGGTTGCGGGCTGAGCAACTCGTTGATGTCATTGACGCCCCAAGGGGCAAACAGGGCAGAAGGATGCATGATATGACTCCCATAAATTTAGGAAACGAAGTTCGTTTCTTAAATTACGCTATGCCTGTATGCTGGGTCTGTCAATGCTTTCCAGGAGCCCATATGTCGCACCCGAACGATGAAGAAACACGCTCACGAGGCCGTCCGGTCACCCCGGAAGCCGACCTTCGCGCCGCCCTTGCCGAAGCGACGCTGACCTTGTTGCTCAAGGGGGGTTACGGCGCCGCGACCGTGGATGCGGTGGCCAAAGAGGCGGGGGTCGCCAAGAAGACCCTCTACCGCTTCGCCGCCAACCGTGACGAGCTGGTGGCGCAGGCGGTGCGCAGCTGGACCGATGCCTTTCAACCGGCCTTCGAGCAGGATGCCGCCCACCCAGGCGCGCTGGGGGAGATGCTGGAGCAGGGCTTGCAGGCCATAGCGGGACAGGTGCTGAGCGCACCGGCGGTGGGCATGTTCCGGCTGCTGCAGCATGAGTTCGCGGGGCGGGATGCCCTGCTGGCGGCCTATCAGGAGAACGGCATTGCCCGCGGCAGGGCGACGCTGGCGGCGTGGTTGCAGCGCCAGCAACAACTGGGCTGGCTGCGGGAGCTGGACGCCGCCCAGACCAGCGATCTGCTGCTGGCGATGACCATGGCGGAGCCGCTGCGCCAGATGGCGCTCGGCTTGCTGGCGCCGGGCAGCGACATCCGCGCGCGCATCGCCGCCGCCGTAGCCCTGGTCCTGCCCGGCTTGATGCGAGGGTAGGCGTCCTTCCTCAGCGTGCCACCTCCTGCCATTGAGCCAACAAGGGAGCAGGAACGTTGCCATAACGCACCAGCGGGGTCTGGTGCCACTCCGCCAGCTTCTGGATGGCCTTGCCCAGATCCTGGGCCAGGGTCCGGGTCACCCTGATCCCGTCTTCCAGATAGAGGCTCTTGACCTCAAACACCCCCTCCTTGCGATGGGCCTTGGCGTCCATCCTGCCCACCAGCTTGCCGCGATGCAGCAACGGCAGCACGAAATAACCGTACTGGCGCTTGGGGGCCGGGGTATAGCACTCGATGCGATAGTCAAAGCCAAACAACTCGCTGGCCCGCTTGCGATCCCACACCAGCGGGTCAAAGGGCGAGAGCACGGCAGTGTGGCTCGCCTTGAGGGTGCCCGCCTGGGCCCGGACCAGCTCATCGGCCAGGGAGGCGTGAACGAAGGCTCCGTGCTGCCACCCCTCCACTCGTACCGGCAACAGCTCCCCCTCGTCCGCCAGTTGGTGGAGCAGGGCGTCGTATTTCCCCCGTTTAAGGCGATAGTAATCCGCCACCCAGCCGGTCTTGACCAACCCCAGCGCCCGGCAACTGGCTCGCACCATGTCCCGCCGGGCGAGATCAGGACTCGGCAGATCCCGCTCGTCATTCCACTCCGGCATGACCCGCTCAGCGAGATCGTAGACCCGCTGGAAATTGCGCCGTTCGCGCACCATCAGCTGGCCTGCGGTAAACAGCACCTCCAGGTGGCGCTTTTCGGGCTTCCAGTCCCACCAGCCGTTGCCCTTGTCCCCCTTGCGCTCGAAGTCTGCCGCCCGCACCGGGCCATCCTGGCGAATGCGCTCGACTATCTGCGCTATCTCGCCGCCGTGGGTCTTGAGCCACTGGGCGGAGAACTTCCAGCCCATGGCGGCGGGATCCAGCATGCGATGGCGCAGCAGCCGGTAATCTTCCCAGGGGACGAAACAGGCCTCGTGGGCCCAGTATTCGAAGAGGTCACCATCGGCCAGCAGTTGTTCCAGCCAGCGCGGATCGTAGTGGCCGAGACGGCTGAACAGCACAAGATAGGGGCTGCGGGCCACCACGGAGATGGTGTCTATCTGCAGCAACGCCATGCGGCGAATGCAGGCGAGCAGGTCGGCGGGGGTTGCTCTGGCGCGGCGCGGGGTCAGCAGCCCCTGGGCCGCCAGCTGCAGGTGGCGAGCGTCTTGCAATGAGAGGTGGGGGATCGACATGGAGATAGGGGCATCCGTTCCTGGGTATCAGGCCACCAGCATGCCCAACTCATGGCCAAATGAAAACGCCCGGCTCAGGGTTTGGTGAACACCGCCACATCCGCATGAGGAAACTCGACCTCTGCCTGCCAGCGGACCGCCAGGGCACGGAACGAGGCCTCGGCGAAGAAGACGATGTGGGTGGGATCGTGGCGATAGCGCCAGGTCTTGAAGCGCTCGTCCCCCAGCACCCGCTGGGTCTGCAACACCAGCACCCCGCCGGGCTTGAGACAGCCCCAGAGCGTGTCCAGCACGGCGCGGGGGGTGGCGATGTGCTCGATCACCTCGGTGCTGGTGATGAAGTCATATTGCCTTGTCAGGCACTCTGGGTCGTCGGCATAGAACTTGTCGTAGCCCGCCATCTCGAAGCCCGCCTCCCGCCCCATGGCGATGAGGGCAGGCCCGGGGCCGCAGCCAAAATCGAGGCCGCTGGCAGGAGGCGACACCCGGGCCAGCACCTCGCCAAAGGCACGCATCAGAAAGGCCCGGTAGCGGGGATCGTCCACCCGGTTGTCGTGCCCGTCATAGACCGCCTTCTCGGCCCCCTCGTCCAGGTGGTCCGCCTCGTCCATCCAGACCAGCTCGCACGCCAGGCAGCGGTAATAGCCCTTGCCCGCCACCGGCAGGGCATGGTGCCGAGGGGAGAGACACAGGGGACAGTGAACAGGGGATGACATGGCAGCTCCTCGGGTGGCGACAGCGGGGCAGATTGCCTGCCACGCCCGCTGCTGGCAACTGTTTTGTCTGGAGCCCCCATCGACCCCCGTTCACCCCCCGCCAGTTTTTTTCGTCTTTTTTTGCGACTTAAGGGTTTCTTAAGTTTGCCCTTTTACTCTCATCCCATCGCAAGAGAAGGAGCCAACCATGACCATCGAGATCCAAGCCCCCTACCGGTTGATCCTGGCCGAATCCCCGCAGCAGGTCATGGCGCTGCAAACCTATATCCAGGCCGCCTATACCCTCGAGTTCAACGCCCGCATTCCCCATTTCCTGCCCTGCCTGCTCGGGCTCTACCGGGCAGATGGCGTGCTGGTCGGTGCCTGCGGCCTTAACCAGGCCTGCCATGGCGAGCACGAGCAACCGCTCTATCTGGAGCAATATCTGGAGCAGCCTGTCGAGGCCGCCATCGAGACCCGTCTCGGGGTCCGTCCGGCCCGCCACCGCATCATCGAAGTGGGCAATCTTGCCTGCAGCGAACCGGGTCACGCCCGCCTGATGTTTGCCGCGCTGTGCCGTCTGCTGTGTGACAACGCCCTGGACTACGTGGTGTTCACCGGCACCGCCAAGCTGCGCAACAGCTTTACCCGCCTGCGTCTCAACCCGGTGGAGCTGGCCCCCGCCCAGGCCCATCAGGTGGGGGAGGATGCCAGCGCCTGGGGCGAATACTACCGCTGCCAGCCCAAGGTGATGGCAGGCGACATCAACCAGGGGCGCGAGGTGCTCGCACAGAGCAGCCTGCTGCTCAACCTGCTGGGGCCCATGCCCCGCCTTTTTAACCATGCCGACATCGACAGGAGGTGCGCGCAATGACGCTGTTCGACACCATCGCCCACCATGCCAGCCAGACCCCGCACCAGCCTGCGCTGCTAGGCAGCCAGGGTGAGCTGGATTACCAGAGCCTGTGGCAGCAGATCCAGCAACTGGCAGGCGTGCTGCAAGGGGCCGGCATCCGCCGCCTGGCCCTGCAACTCGACAACGGCCTGCCCTGGGCACTGATCGATCTCGCCTGCACCTGGGCCGGCATCGTGGTCATCCCGGTTCCCCACTTCTTCAGTCCGGCGCAGCAGACGTGGCTGCTTGAAAGCAGCGGAGCAGACGCCCTGGTCGGCCCGGAGCACCAGGGGTGGCAAGCCGCCTCACCCCTCGTGCTCATGGCAGGCAGGCCCGATGAGCAGGCCGTGCCCCTGTGGCGCCGCATCCCGGCCCGCCTCCCCGAGCTGCCTGCGGGCACCGCCAAGATCACCTATACCTCGGGCACCACGGGGCAACCCAAGGGCGTCTGCCTGTCGCTGGAACAGATGACGGCGGTCTGCGGATCCCTTGCCCTGCGGGTGGCCCCTGCCCGGGTTGAGAAACACCTGACCCTGCTGCCCCTCACCACCTTGCTGGAGAACCTGACCGGCTTGTATGTACCGCTGCTGACCGGCGCCTGCAGCCGCATCCCCTCCCTGGGGGAACTCGGCTTCTCGGGCTCCAGCAAGCTGGATCCTGCGGCCCTGGCCCAGGCACTGCTGCGCTGGCCCAGCCACAGCCTGGTGCTGGTACCCGAGTTGCTGCGCCTGCTGCTGGCCCTGTGCCTCAATACCCCTGCCCTGGCGAAACAGCTCGGCACCCTGCGCTTCGTCGCCGTGGGCGGCGGCAAGGTCGCCCCCGAACTCATCGCTCACGCCCGTGCGGCGGGGCTGCCGGTCTACGAGGGATACGGTCTCTCAGAATGCGGCTCCGTGGTCGCCCTGAACGGCCCCCACGGGGATCGTCCCGGCAGCGTCGGCCTGCCCCTGCCCCACTGCCAGGTGACGATCGCCGCAGACGGCGAAGTCATGGTCAGCGGCAGCGCCATGCTGGGCTACCTGGGGGAAGAGGGCGAGACGGGCAGCCAGATCGCCACAGGGGATCTGGGTCGGATCGACGAGGAGGGCTATCTCCATATCACGGGGCGCAAGAAGAACGTGCAGATCACCGCCTTTGGCCGCAACTTCTCCCCGGAGTGGGTGGAAGCCCAGGCCCAGCTCTGCCCGGCCATCGCCCGCATCGTCATCTTCGGTGACGGTCAGCCCGCCAACGTGGCCCTTATCCAACCGCTGCCGGGCAGCCAGTCCCAATTGCCAGAGCAGATTGCCCGGCTCAACCAGCAGTTGCCCGATTACGCCCGCATCCATCACTGGTTGCCGGTCGCCCTGGATCAGCTCCCCGGCCTGCTGACGGCCAACGGGCGCCCCCGTCGCAACGAGATTTATCACCATTTTTCCCGGCAGATCAGCCAATGCCTCACAGGAGAGACCTCATGAGCTTCTACCAGACCCTGCAACAAGCCACCGCCTGCGAGCGCGAACGCCTGTTCAACGCCCCCATCATCGAGGCCTGCCGCCGCGGCGACATCAGCCGTGACACCTACCTCGCCTTCCTGGCACAGGCCTACTACCACGTGCGCCACACGGTGCCGCTCCTGATGGCCACCGGCGGCAAGCTGGGGCAGGAGTACGAATGGGTGCGTGGCGCCATCAGGGAGTACATCGACGAGGAGTACGGCCATCAGGAGTGGATCCTGAACGACATCCGTGCCTGCGGCGGTGATGCCGAGGCGGTGCGCCACGGCCAGCCGGGCCTGCCCATCGAGTTGATGGTGGCCTTCCTCTACGACCAGATCCAGCGCGGCAACCCCATGGGGTTCTTCGGCATGGTGCAGGTGCTGGAAGGCACCAGCGTCGCCATCGCCCTGACCGTCGCCGACCAGCTCAAGAGCGGTCTGGGTCTGCCGCCCCAGGCCATGAGCTACCTGAGCTCCCACGGGGCCCTGGACCAGGAGCACCTCAAGTTCTTCGAATCCCTGATGAACCGGGTGGAAGATGCTGCCGATCAGGCCGCCATCATTCACGCCGCCAAGGTGGTCTACCGCCTCTATGGCGACATGCTCTATCAGCTCACGGGATCATGCCAATGAAGCTTGAAGGCAAACGCATACTGTTGACTGGCGCCAGTGGCGGCATTGGTGAAGCCCTGGCCCATGAACTGGCGGCCCAGGGTGCCCATCTGCTGCTGCACGGTCGTCGGGCCAGCGCCCTGGAGCGCCTGCGCCGGGAGCTGCCTCATCCGGATCGCCACCAGACGGTGACGGCCGATCTCGGCTCTCCCCATGAGCGGGCGCAGCTGCTGCAACATCCGGCCCTGGACGAGGGGTTGGACGTGCTCATCAACAGTGCGGGTTGCAACCAGTTCGCCTGGCTGGAAGATCAGAGCAGCGAGCAGGTGACACGCCAGTTGCTGCTCAACGTCGAGGCGCCCATCCAGCTAACCCGGGCCCTGCTGCCCCGGCTGCGCAAGCCCGCCATCATCATGAACATCGGCTCCAGCCTCGGGGCCATCGGTTTTGCCGGCTACAGCGTCTATTGCGCCAGCAAGTTCGCCATGCGCGGCTTCAGCGAGTCCCTGGGGCGGGAGCTGGAGGGAACCGGCATCAAGGTGCTGCACTTTGCCCCCCGCGCCACCCGCACCCACCTCAATTCCGAGGCGGCCTATGCCATGAATGCCGAGCTCGGCACCCGGACCGACAGCCCACAGAACGTGGCCGAGGAGGCCGTCATCGCCCTGTGCAACGAGACGCGCCGCCGCTGGCTCGGCTGGCCGGAAAAGCTCTTTGTGCGGCTCAACGGCCTGCTGCCCGCCTTGGTGGACATGGCCCTGGCCAAGCAGCGCCCGATCATCGAGCGCCACGCCCGCCGCACCGCCTCCCCAGCCCCCGATCACAGGAGCGATCCCGCCTGTGCGACAAACGAGAAGGAACATTGAGATGAAGCACGCCACTTTCCGTCCCCGATTTGGTCACGGCCCCCTGTTGCTCGCCCTGGGAGGCCTGCTGGCAAGCGGTCTGGCCCAGGCCGCCGATGCCCTGCCCACCATTCAGCAGGAGTGGGCCCACTGCCAGTACCAGCAGACCGGAAAAGCCAAGGAGAGCTGCCTGGAGAGCCTGAGTGCCAAGGCCGATGAGGCGAGCGCCAAGGAGGCATTTCGCACCGATCTGCTGATCTGGTCCGCCATCGTCAAGAGCACCTGGGCGGGGGCCAAGGGCGGCCTCGGCGCCCTTGGTCTGGTGAAGGAGGCCAAGGCCAAGCTCGAGATCGCCATCAAGCAGGATCCCAAGGCGCTGGAAGGCTCGGCCTACACCAGCCTGGGCTCCCTCTACTACCAGGTGCCGGGCTGGCCGGTGGGCTTTGGTGACGACGAGAAGGCGGAGAAGCTGCTCAAGCAGGCGCTGGCCATCAATCCCACCGGCATCGACCCCAACTTCTTCTACGGCGACTTCCTGCTGAATCAGGGTGACAAGGCACAGGCGAAGGTCTATCTGGACAAGGCCCTGGCCGCCCCGGCCCGCCCTGGCCGCGAGGTGGCGGACGAGGGCCGCAGAATGGAAATTCGCGAGCGTCTCGCCAAGCTGTAAACACAAGCAGCACAGTGTGCTATTTCAACTCTGCCCACCAGCTTGCATACTGGTGGGCAGTGTCGTTTGAGGGAGAGAACAATGCGGATCCTGTTGGTGGAAGATGATGTGATGCTGGGAGACGGCATGGTGGATGCCCTGCGCAGCAGCGGCTACACGGTGGACTGGCTCCAGCAGGGGATGCCGGCCCTCTCGGCGCTCAAGAGCGAGGAGTTTGCCGCCCTTGTCCTGGATCTCAACCTGCCGGACATCGACGGCATCAGCCTGCTGCGCAAGTTGCGCCGGGAAGGGCAGACCCTGCCCGTGCTCATCCTGACCGCCCGTGATGCCCTGGACGACCGGGTACTGGGGCTGGATGCAGGCTCCGACGACTACATGGTCAAACCCTTCGCCCTGCAGGAGCTCAACGCCCGGCTGCGCGCCCTGGTGCGGCGCAGCAAGGGGCAGGCCCAGGCGGTGCTGGAGTACGGGGAGCTGCAGCTCTTCCCCGCGTCACAACAGGTCACCTATCGGGGCGAGCCGGTCAAGCTCACCCCCCATGAGTACAAGCTGTTGCAGGAGCTCATCACCCAGAGCGGCCGGGTATTGAGCCGGGATCAACTGCAACAGAGCCTCTACGGCTGGGACGAGGGGGCAGAGAGCAACGCGGTGGAGGTGCACATTCACCATCTGCGCAAGAAATTCTTCCCCGAGCTCATCCGCAACATTCGCGGTGTCGGTTACATCGTGCCCCAGCTCGACGTCCAGGGCGCAAGAGGAGCCTCCGCTCCATGAGCCGTGTCCGTTCCATCCGCCGTTTCCTGCTCTCCGGCATCCTGGCCCTGGTCAGCCTCAGCCTCGCCATCAGCGGCCTTATCGGCTACCTGCAGGCCAACCACGAAATGGAAGAGCTGTTTGATGCCCGTCTCGCCCAGTCCGCCCGCATCACCAACCAGTTGCTCAGCCGCTATCTCAAGCAGAGCGGCGAGCTGCCGCGCAACGGCACCGTGTACCAGGAGTGGGTGCAGGCCGTCCCCGAGACGCCCCACATCGAGAAGGGCGGCTTCTTCCAGTTCGGCCAGGACAACGAGTTCACCCCCTATGGCCATGAATTCGAGCACAACCTCTACTTCCAGTTGCTGAGCGAGCAGGGCGCCGTGCTGCTGCGCTCGCCCAATGCCCCGGCCCAACCGTTGACCACCCTGGAGCGGGGCTTCAACAGCGAGACCAAGGATCATCACGAGTGGCGCACCTTTACCCTCTACAACGAAGGTGAACAGACCTGGCTCATCGTGGCGGAGCGGGATGACGAACGCAGCGAGCTGGCCAGCAAGATGGCCACCCTCACCATGCTGCCCCTCTTCATCACCCTGCCCTTCCTGCTCGGTCTGCTGTGGTGGCTGATCACCCGGGGGCTGTCACCGCTGCACCAGCTGGCGCAAGCCATCGGCGAGCGTCATCCCGCCAACCTGAGCCCCCTCAATCTCGCCATCAAGGCCGAGGAGCTGACGCCGCTGGTGGGGGAGATCAACCGGCTGATGCACGCCCTCGCTGACACTCTGGATCGGGAGAAACAGTTCACCAACGAGGCCGCCCACGAGCTGCGCACGCCCCTCGCGGTACTGCGCATCCACAGCGAGAACGCCATGACGGCCGAGGATGATCAGAGCCGGGAGCAGGCCCTGCGAAAGATGCTCTTGGCCCTCGATCGCAGCGACCGGCTTATCCGCCAGTTGCTGACCCAGGCCCGCATCGACAACCAGCAGAGCCCGGCCCTCACCGCCCTTCCCTTGTTCCCCTTGTTGCAGGGCACCCTGGCGACCCTGGCCCCCATCGCCCTGAAAAAGGATCAGCAGCTGTCCCTGGAGGGCGCCGAACAGGTGCAGGTAATGGGACAGGCGATGTTGCTGGAGCTGATGTTCGGCAACCTCATCGACAATGCGCTGCGCTACACCCAGGTGGGCGGCGAGGTCGCCGTGGTGGTGAGCCAGGTGGGCAACCGGATCCGGGTGGATGTGCGGGACAACGGCCCCGGCATCCCCACCGCCGCCCTCTCCCGGTTGTGCGAGCGCTTCTTCCGGGTCAATCCCCAGCAGGGGGATGGCGTGGGCCTTGGCATGGCCATCGTCTCGCGCATCGCCCAGCTTCACGGGGCGGATCTCGACATTCACAATCGGCCTGAAGGGGGGCTCGAAGTGAGCGTGCTGCTGCCCGCCTCGCGCCAGGCATGACGGGTCAGCCTTTGCGCACGCCATGAAAAACGGGGGCCACGCCCTAATGCCGATCAGTTAAGGATCCATTGACCGATCCTCAGGCTGTGTAAGAATCCGAAACTCCTTGTTGGGTTT
>NZ_JAPCIY010000102.1:0-10230 GCF_027707645.1 Aeromonas sp. QDB30
AGCCAAACCACAGAAGTATGCGACGAGAAAACCTAGTAAAAACAATGCCAGTCAGGCTTAACTGACTGGCATTACGGTCAGTGACCGGCATTTTTGTTGGAGGAGGCTCGATGCCTAGCCCAGGTTGGTCGCCAGCTTGCGTTGGCTCTTCTGTTTGAGCAGATAGCCGATACCGAGTACCAGGACCCAGGCCGGGATCAGCTCGACCGAGATGCGGGTGCCGTCGTTCATGTACATGATCACCAGGATGGCGGCCATGAAGGCGAGGCAGAGGTAGTTGCCAAACGGGCTCCACAGTGCCTTGAACTTGGTGGTGACGCCTTCTGCAGCCTTCACCTTGCGGAACTTGAGGTGCGCCAGGCTGATCATGGCCCAGTTGATGACCAGGGCGGAGACCACCAGAGACATCAGCAGACCAAAGGCCTTGCCCGGGATCAAATAGTTGATGAGCACGCACAGCAGGGTGGCCGCGGCCGAGATGGTGATGGCGGTCAGGGGCACGCCGCTCTTGCTGGTCTTGAGCAGGGCCTTGGGGCCGTTGCCCTGCTTGGCCAGGCCAAACAGCATGCGGCTGTTGCAGTAGACGCAGCTGTTGTACACCGACAGCGCGGCGGTCAGCACCACCAGGTTAAGTACGTTGGCTACCAGGTTGCTGTCGAGCGCATGGAAGATCATCACGAACGGGCTGCCGCCTTCCACTACCTTGCCCCAGGGATAGAGGGAGAGCAGTACGGTGAGGGCACCGATGTAGAAGATGAGGATGCGGTAGATCACCTGGTTGGTGGCCTTGGGGATGCTCTTCTCGGGATTGTCCGCTTCCGCTGCCGTGATGCCGACCAGCTCCAGACCGCCGAAGGAGAACATGATGAAGGCCATGGCCATCACCAGCCCGCCGACGCCGTTGGGGAAGAAGCCCCCCTGGGCCCAGAGGTTGCTGACCGTGGCCTCGGGGCCGCCGCTGCCGGAGAACAGCATCCAGCCGCCGAATCCAATCATGCCGAGAATGGCGACCACCTTGATGATGGCGAACCAGAACTCCATCTCGCCGAACGCCTTGACGTTGGAGAGGTTGATGGCGTTGATCAGCACGAAGAAGAAGGCCGCCGACATCCAGGTCGGGATCTCGGGCCACCAGTACTGGACATAGATACCGACTGCCGTCAGCTCGGCCATGCTCACCAGCACATAGAGCACCCAGTAGTTCCAGCCGGAGGCGAAGCCGGCGAAGTCACCCCAGTACTTGTAGGCAAAATGGCTGAATGAGCCGGCAACCGGCTCTTCCACCACCATCTCGCCCAGCTGGCGCATGATGAGGAAGGCGATGAAGCCGCCGATGGCATAACCCAGCAGCACCGCAGGGCCCGCCATCTTGATGGTGTCGGCAATGCCGAGGAACAGGCCGGTACCGATGGCACCGCCCAGTGCGATGAGCTGGATATGGCGGTTTTTCAGACCGCGCTTGAGCTCCTCGCCGTGTTGTTGAAGATCCATTCTTCCTTCCTTACGTCGCTGAAATCACTCGGCTCGCGTCCCGTCAGCCACAGCACGTCCTCTGCCTGGCGCGGCATCTTGTGCCGAAAACGTGACGAAATCCGTATTTATATCGTTACGGTTTGCCGCTGGCTGTTTTTTGTAGCGGCTACCAACCCGAGCAGAATAGTGATAATCGACCGTCCATGCACCTGTTTTCCTCATCATTGGCTGCTGTTTTGTGCGCCATGCAGGTTTTTCATGATCTGGAAAGGGGTTTTGAGAGTGATTGCTGATTTTGTGTACGGGTGGATTTGCGCCTGTTGACGCGAATTGGTTTTTATGATGCTTTTGCCCTTTGATAAAAAGGGACTCATATGATGGAGCGTATAGTCGGTGGCCTGGTGATGGTCGTGCTCTGGCTCGGGATCTGGCTCTCCCCCATGTTGCTGACGATGGCGATGAGCAGCCTTGTTGTCTGGGGCTGGTTGGGAGCGGATTACCTGGTGAACCACGTCGCCATGGTGCTCATCCTTGCTGCCGGGATGGGGTTGGTGCCAGCCTGCTGGCTGAGCGAGCGAGTCCGCAAGGGCAGGGGACTCATCCATTTTCACGGCATGTTGATGAACAACAAGGAACTCAACAAGCCCTGAGCCTGCTTGCCCCGCGAGTGATAGGATGCCAGCGACGATGCTGGCATCATTTTTTCATCCTGTTTCTCTGTTTCGTTATCTTGCCACTCACCTGTTTAATGGTGCGTTGTGCTGTCACAGCCTTGCAGGTTAGCAGAGCTGGCGGCGAAGGCCGGTCGCTTCCAGGATCTTGGCGCTGATCTCCTCGACCGAGTGGGAGCTGGTATCGAGGAAGCGGATCGCCTCCTGGCGGAACAGCCTCTCGACGCTGGCCAGCTCCTGTTTGCATTGATCAAGCGAGGAGTAGCGGCTGTTGGCGCGGCGCTGGTTGCGGATCTCGTGCAGCCGCTGCGGCATGATGGTGAGGCCGAACAATTTGTGGCGATTGGCCTTGAGGGCGGCGGGCAGCTCCAGCGATCCCATGTCCTGCTCGATAAAGGGATAGTTGGCGGCGCGAATGCCAAATTGCAGTGCCAGATAGAGGCTGGTCGGTGTCTTGCCGCAACGGGAGACCCCGATGAGGATGATGTCTGCCTCGTCATACTCCCTGGTGGTGATGCCATCGTCGTTGGCCAGCGCAAAGTTGACCGCTTCGATGCGATCGTCGTACAGCTTGCGGTTTTCCATGCCATGGGTGCGATGCAACCTGGGTTCGGCCTTGATACCTAGCTCCTGTTCGAGAGGGCTCACGAAGGTGTTGAGAAAATCGTGGCTGCTGGCCTGGGCCTTGAGCACCTCTTCACGCACCATGGGGTCGACGATGGTGTGAAACAGGATGGGGCGCACCCCGGTCTGGCGAAACTGCTCGTCAATGCGTGCCCGTACCTGGCGCGCTTTCTCCTGGGTCTCGACAAAGGGGATGGTTACCTGTTCGAAGGCCAGGGGAAACTGGCTCAACACGGCGTGGCCGAAGACTTCGGCGGTGATGGCGGTGCCGTCGGATACATAGAATACGGTGTGCACTGCGGACTCCTGTGGTGCGCTCCAGGGGGCGGCGAGAAATAAGTATCTCTCGAAACCATATCGTTTTTGTCAACAGATCTGCCATGCCCAAGTTGTGAACTCGCTTGCAAACCTGAGTCGTTACCTTTTTGTGTCGCTATTGTAGAATGCCTGTGTCAAACGACCATCCCCAACTCTTGCTCGGGGATTTTTTTGACAATAAATAGAAAACGTTTTCATGGTCGTTGGCAACAGACACTAACAAAAACACACGACTTGGCACAGCAGGTGAATTGTCACCCTGGCCCCCCAACCTGGAGACATGCAAATGCAACAGTACGTACTCTGGTACGAACAGCTCGGTATGCAGGACGTTGAACGCGTCGGCGGCAAGAATGCATCCCTTGGCGAGATGATCAGCAACCTCTCGGGGGCCGGCGTGTCCGTGCCGGGCGGGTTTGCGACCACGGCCTTTGCGTTTAACGAGTTTCTGGAGTTAAGCGGCCTCAACGGCAAGATCCATGACCTGCTCGACAGTCTGGATGTGGATGACATCGCCGCCCTCAACCGGGCCGGTCAGCAGATCCGCGACTGGGTGGTGGAAGCACCCTTCCAGCCCGCTCTGGAGCAGGCGGTGCGGGAGGCCTATGACAAGCTGAGCGCGGGGCTCGAGGCCTCCTTTGCCGTGCGCTCCTCCGCCACTGCGGAAGACATGCCGGATGCGTCGTTTGCCGGTCAGCAGGAGACCTTCCTCAACGTGCGCGGTATCGATGCCGTCATGACGGCCATCAAGCATGTGTTTGCCTCTCTGTTCAACGATCGCGCCATCTCCTACCGGGTCCATCAGGGCTATGACCACAAGGGGGTCGCACTCTCCGCCGGGGTGCAGCGCATGGTGCGCTCGGATCTCGCCGCCTCCGGCGTCATGTTTACTCTGGACACCGAATCCGGCTTCAACGACGTGGTCTTCATCACCGGCGCCCAGGGCTTGGGCGAGATGGTGGTGCAGGGGGCCGTCAACCCGGACGAGTTCTATGTGCACAAGCCGACCCTCAAGGCCGGGCGCCCCGCCGTGGTGCGCAAGACGCTGGGCTCCAAGCTCATCAAGATGACCTACTCCGGGGATGCCGGTCATGGCCGTCAGGTGAAGGTGGTCGATACTACCGATGCCGAGCGCAACCGCTTCTGCATCACGGACGAGGAAGTGATGGCCCTGGCAAAGCAGGCCCTCATCATCGAGCAGCACTACGGTCGTCCGATGGACATCGAGTGGGCCAAGGATGGTCAGGATGGCAAGCTCTACATCGTTCAGGCCCGTCCGGAAACCGTGCGTAGCCGCCAGGAAGCCAATACCCTCGAACGCTTTGCCCTCAAGCAAACCGGCAAGGTGCTGATCGAGGGGCGCGCCATCGGCCACAAGATTGGCGCGGGTCCGGCCCGTGTCATCTCCTCCATCAGCCAGATGGATGAAGTGCAGCCCGGCGATGTGCTGGTCACCGACATGACCGATCCGGATTGGGAGCCCATCATGAAGCGCGCTTCCGCCATCGTCACCAACCGGGGTGGACGCACCTGCCACGCCGCCATCATCGCCCGTGAGCTCGGCATTCCGGCAGTGGTGGGTTGCGGCAACGCCACCGACCACATCCAGGATGGTCAGCTCATCACCGTCTCCTGTGCGGAAGGGGACACCGGCTTCATCTATGACGGCGAGCTCGACTTTGACGTGGCGGTGACCGAGGTGGGCAACATGCCGCGCCTGCCCATCAAGATCATGATGAACGTCGGCAATCCGGACCGCGCCTTCGATTTTGCCCAGTTGCCGAATGCCGGCGTGGGCCTGGCCCGCCTCGAGTTCATCATCAACCGCATGATCGGGGTCCACCCCAAGGCGCTGCTGGAGTTCGATCAGCAGACCCCGGAACTCCAGGCCACCATCACCAGGATGATCGCGGGCTACGAGAGCCCACGTGAGTTCTACGTAGCCAAGCTGACGGAAGGGATCGCTACCCTGGCGGCCGCCTTCTGGCCTGAGCGGGTCATCGTGCGGATGTCGGACTTCAAGTCCAATGAGTACGCCAACTTGGTGGGGGGCCGTGGTTACGAACCCCATGAAGAGAACCCCATGATCGGTTTCCGTGGTGCGTCGCGCTACATTGCCGACAGTTTCCGCCCCTGCTTCGCCCTCGAGTGCGAGGCGATGAAACGGGTGCGGGATGTCATGGGGCTGACCAACGTCGAGGTGATGATCCCCTTCGTGCGTACCCTGGGTGAGGCGGAGCAGGTGGTGGAGATACTGGCTGAGAACGGCTTGCGCCGTGGCGAGCGCGGCCTGAAAGTCATCATGATGTGCGAGCTGCCTTCCAATGCGCTGCTGGCGGACAAATTCCTCGAGCACTTCGACGGCTTCTCCATCGGCTCCAATGACATGACCCAGTTGACCCTGGGGCTGGATCGGGACTCCGGGCTCATCGCCCACCTGTTCGACGAGCGAAACGAGGCGGTCAAGGCACTGCTGGCCATGGCCATCGCCGCCGCCCGCAAGGCGGGCAAGTACGTGGGGATCTGCGGCCAGGGGCCGTCCGATCACCCGGACTTCGCCGCCTGGCTGGTCGAGCAGGGGATCGATTCCGTGTCGCTCAACCCCGATACCGTGGTCGACACCTGGCTCTATCTGGCCGAGCAGCACAAGGCTGGCTAAACCCGTCCCCGCTTTTTGATGACACGGCGCCGCAATGGCGCCGTTTTTGTCTGCGCCCCCCTTTTTCTGTTACAAGGGGAATGCGCAAGGCGCTCCGCACCCATCACAGGACGATCCCATGACCTCATTGCAGTGGCAATCCGCCACCCTGGCCCTGCGTGGCCACCACACCCTGGTTATTCCCGAACTCTGTCTCACCCCGCAGGCCTGCTGGGCCTTCGTCGGCAGCAACGGCAGCGGCAAGACGGCGCTGGCGTCGGCCCTGTGCGGCGAGCTGGTCGTGCGTGCCGGAGCGGTATCGGGTCGAGTCCGGGCCGAGCGACTCTCGTTCGAGTCGCAGCAACAGCTGGGGGAGCTGGACTGGCAGCGGCGCAATACCGACATGCTGGGGGAAGAGGAGGAGGCGGGGTATCGGGTATCGACCCTGATGCTGGAGGCAGGGGGCGAGGAGCATGAGGCCCGCGCGCTGCTGGCCCGTTTTGGCATTGAATCCCTGTGGGAGCGCCCCTATCGCTACCTCTCGAGCGGGGAGGGGCGCAAGCTGCTGCTGGCCCGGGCCCTGCTGGGGCGACCCGAACTGCTGGTGTTGGACGAACCCTTCGATGGTCTGGATCAGGGGGCCAGGGCTTCTTTGATGATGTTGCTGGCCGACCTGGTGTCAGAGGGGCTGCGCCTGGTGGTGATCGTCAACCGTTTTGACGAGATCCCCCCCTTTGCCACTCACCTCGGCCTGCTCGGCGAGTGTCGTCTGCTGCTGGCGGGGGAGCGCGAGGCGGTGCTCGGCAGCCAGGAGGTTGCCCAGCTGGCACGCGCCGAAACGGTATCCCCCCGTTTGCCGCCACCGCTGACGACCCCCGAGCCCCTGCCTCCCGGCCCTCGGGTCGTCATGAAAGCCATGCGTATCGCTTACGGGGATCAGGTGATCATCGATGGGCTCGACTGGACCATTGACGAGGGGGAGCACTGGCAACTGGTGGGACCGAATGGCGCTGGCAAGTCGACCCTGCTCTCCCTCATCACCGGAGATCACCCGCAAGGTTACAACAATGAGCTCCATCTGTTCGGACGGCGGCGGGGCAGCGGCGAGAGCATCTGGGAGATCAAGCGCCACATCGGGCTCGTGAGCCCGGCGCTGCATCTGGACTATCGTGTCAGCTGCCCGGTGCAGACAGTGATCCTCTCCGGTTTCTACGACTCCATCGGGCTTTATACCCGGCCGGGAGATCGTCAGCTGGCGCTGGCCAACCAGTGGCTGGCCCTGCTGGGGCTGGCCGATCAGGGGGCGCAGCCTTTCCACTCTCTCTCTTTCGGTCAGCAGCGACTGGTGCTGATCGCCCGTGCCCTGGTCAAGCATCCGCCGCTGCTCATCCTGGACGAACCCCTGCAGGGACTGGATCCCCTCAACCGTCACCTGGTGCGGGAGATGGTAGCGCGCCTCGTGGGCGAGGGAACCCAGCTGTTGTTCGTTTCCCATCATGCCGATGATGCGCCCCCCGGTCTGACCCACAGGCTGAGCTTCGTGCCAAGGGAGGAGGGAGGATACGACTATCTGCAGGAGCGTCTGGGGAGCTGAGCCGCCCGGGCGGCATGGTCAGAGAGGGGCCGGTTCGGCGAGGAGCGGCGGCATCCCCAGCAGCGTCCACCACAGCCCGAAGAAGAGCATGATCCCCAGCCAGAGCCAGGCCAGATAGTGACGGGTGGCGGCCATCCCCGTCACCGTCACCATGAGTGCCGCCCCGAAGGCGATGAGGGCGAACAGAAAGGGCGCCATGTTGTCCATCATGGCGGTCATTTCACCAGGGAGAGGATCTGGCGAAATGCCGGATGGCGGCAATCCCCCATCAGATCAAAGAGACACATCTCCACCGACGTCAGCGCAGCTCCCCTGGCCGCAAGCTGGCCGATGGCGAGATCCCGGTTGGCAGCGCAGCGAGACGACACCGCATCCACCACCAGCGAGACCCGGGCGCCCCTGGCCAGAAGTCCCAACACGCTCTGGTAGACGCAGATATGGGTCTCGATGCCACATACCAGCCAATGCTCTACCCCGCTTTCGGCCAGCGCGGTCGCCACAGTGGGCTCCCCCAGGGCGCCGAAGCTGTATTTGGGCAGCACAAGATCGCCTGCCTGCAGCGATTGCAATTCGGGCACGGTGGCACCGAGCTTGTCCGGGTTCTGCTCCAGCCAGACAACCGGCAGCCCCAGCACCCTGGCCCCTTGCACCAGCCTGGCGGTATTGGCAATCAGGGCGTCGCTCTCCTCGACCAGGCGGGCCAGCTTGCCCTGAATATCGACCACCAGCAGGCCTGGGTGATGGTGTTTGTGCATTTTTTGTCTCCTTTCTCCGTTGCGGATGAGATACAGCGCCATCCTGGGAGCCATTCTCGCGTACATCTTGATACAAATTGTGAGCTGACCGACGGCGTGGCGGGCACTAGGATGCGCGTCATGGAGCCCGTTTTCTCAGTTGTGGTGTGCATGACAAGGGGCGACGCATCAACCCGCTACTGCGTAGTTGGACGATTTTCCATTAACGATGAGAAGTACCATGAAGAAGATAATCCTGTTCGTCTCCCTGGCTGGCCTTTTGGCCGGTTGCGCCAGCCCGGCACAACGCATGGCGGAATGCCAGGCGCAAGGGATCAGCAAGGACGCCTGCTACCAGGCCGAGCAAAACCGCCAGGCGTCCATCATGAACGCCGCCGAGAAGCAGGCCTTGGAGAACGCCAGCAAGGCGGTCAAATAATCTAACCCGACTCACTACGTGTACTTCTCAGGCCCTGGATTCACCGAATGCAGGGCCTTTTGCTGGGTGGCACAGTGCTGCGATGTGTTTGCGGCGTGTGAGGACTCAATGTAGGTCATCGCCTCGATGTTGCTGCCATCGGGATCGCGCAGGAAGGCGGCGTAGTAATTGGGGGCATAGTGGGGACGCAGTCCCGGCAACCCATTGCAGGCAAAGCCTGCCTTGATCCCCGCGTGATGGAACGCATCCACCTGTGTCGCGTCGTCGGCCCTGAATGCGAGATGGCAGGAGGCGCCCTGCTGCCCCCGCTCAATCAGGAAGCCCACGTGATCGCGGCCCATCAGGCCAAAACCGGCCGCCGTCTCATCAGACCATTTGAGTTCTATCAAAAGAGGAGCCAGCACGGTGGCGTAGAAGTGCTGACAGGAGTCAAAACGCACCACCTTGATTTCAACATGATCGACACGGTGACTCCTTGTGTTGCCTGGGTGTAGAGCAGCCCATCAGGCCCTCATGGGAACCGTTGAAATGGGTATCGAATGACCACAATAAGTTAGTTTGACTCCAGGCAGGGAGAGGGCAAGGCGCATAACTGCGTGCTCTGTCAAAGATTTTTCATCCAGTTGCGGGATGCGCTTTGCTTCGCGCTGGCCAAGCTTGCCCGGTTTTGTTGCTTGGCGAAGGCTACGAGCTCTGTTATGGTGTGCTCAATTAGCCGTTTAGATGGCTAGATGGTTGTGCGCTGACTGCATGTTCGCGCCCCCGACCGCTCACCGTTTTGATGATCATGTTGACAGGGAGTTTTTATGCAACGTCGTTCCTTCTTCACCCTTTCCGCCCTGGCGCTGCTCGCCAGCAGCCTGCCGCTGTCCGCCTTTGCCATCGATGAGGCGAAGAAAGAGATCGTCATCGGCACCACGGTTGGCGACTTTGCCGACATGGTCACCGACGCCATCAAGCCGCAGCTCGAAGCCAAGGGCTACAAGGTCAAACTGGTGGAGTTCACCGATTACGTGACCCCCAATATCGCCCTGGCGGACGGGTCGCTTGACGTCAACTGCTTCCAGCACAAGCCCTATCTGGAGAGCTTCGCCAAAGACCGGGGTCTCTCTCTGGCGCCCATCACTCAGGTGCCGACCGGTCCCATGGGGCTCTACGCCGGCAAGCTGGGGGATCTGAAGGCGGTGAAAGAGGGAAGCACGGTCGCCATCCCGAACGATCCCACCAACCAGGCGCGGGCACTGCTGATGTTGCAGGATCTGGGCTGGCTGAGCCTCAAGGAGGGGATCAATCCCCTCAAGGCGAGCGAGTTCGACGTGGTGAAGAACCCCCACAACCTCAAGCTGGTGCTGCTGGAAGCGGCGCAGCTGCCGCGCTCCCGTGAGGATGTGGACTTCTCCGTCATCAACGGCAACTTTGCCGCCTCAAGCGGGATCCCGTTCAGCTCCGGCCTCTTCCTCGAGCGCAGCTATGACTTCATCAACTGGGTGGTGGTCAAGAGCGCCGATGCGGGCAAGCCGTTCGCCAAGGATGTGGCGGCCGCCTACAACTCCCCCGAATTCAAGGCTTATGCCGCCAAGCGCTTCGTCGGCTACAAGTATCCCGAGGGCTGGCAGCAGAAGGGGTGAGTGGCGTACAAGCGATAAAAACGGGCACCCAGGTGCCTAATGCCAGTCAGTTAAGCCTGACTGGCATTGTTTTTACTAGGTTTTCTCGTCGCATACTTCTGTGGTTTGGCT
>NZ_JAPCIY010000103.1:0-10087 GCF_027707645.1 Aeromonas sp. QDB30
ACCAGCGGGGCTGACGCCCCGGCGAAATTCCCCTCCCACCTACGTCGGAGGGAGTCCCCTTTCGCATTTAAGATGGCCAGGGTGCCGAGGAAGAATCCTTCCCTGTCGAGCAGGGGGCGGGAGACGGAGACGCTGCGGCTCTTGTCGTCGAATTGGCTGGTGTAGTGGTCGGTGTAGTGCACGAAGGGTGTTCGCACGGCGGCGGAGAGAAACCAGGGGCGCTTCCTGGCATCAACGTGCTCCTCGACCGGCAGATGGGGGATGGAGTTGAACCGCCCCTGTGGATCGGCGAGCAGGATGCTCTTCACATAGGGGGTGAGCGCCAACGTTTGCATCAGGGAGATGCCAAGGGATGTATGGCCCTCATTGAGGAAGGCATCCAGGCCTGATTCATCGATGACACTGCCCGTTTCGTTGAGGACATGCTCCAGTGACTTGAACTGTGGCTCGATGGACTGGGTCGCCATGTTGTGCACGAACATGGCCGCCACCTTGTGATACTTGCGCTCGGCAGAGGTCCGGATGCTGACACTGACGGCCATCAGGGCGATGAGCAGGGTCAGGATGATGACTCCGAAGGTGACGTTGAGCTGGGTATCGCAGTGCAGGTTTTGGTGGGCGGTCTCATTCATAGGCGTGTGCTGATGGCTTGGTATTGTCTCAATCAGGGCTGATAAAAGGGTGGGCATGCTATCGCCTCCTTTATCAATAGCGATTGACCAGGATCAACAAGGGGAGGGAGAACGCGACCATACTTGTCTGATGAGTGTGAATATGGGGGTGAAAATGCCGCCATGTTCTGAATATGTGATGGTTACTTGCCGATTGGCTGTGAAAGTGAAGGCGGTGACCTTCATCAGGCGGCCATGATGGACCCTCTCAGAGAGCCTCGACGACGTTGCCATCTTGCCTCCGATAGGAGATGGCGTGCCTGCCACCCTCGCTTTTCCCGCTTCCCCGCCAACATGCCCCAAATTGTTAATATCGGGGCAAAATAGAACAATAAAATGCAAATGATATTTGTTACTATTCACATGCAGTAAGTAATCGAGGATCAGATGCAGCTTGTTCACCCCCCTTTGACCCTGGTCGCCGTGACCATCTCCACCCTGCTTGCAGGCTCTGTACAGGCCGCCGCGTCCGACAGCCAGGATACGGCCACCGCCGACGAGACCCTGACCGTGCTCGGCCAGACCTATCGCAACACCGCGACCAAGACCCGGCTCGACCCCATCGAGACGCCCCAGGCCATCTCGGTGGTGGATGGGGAGACCCTGTCGCTGCGCGGTGTCAGTTCGGTGAGCGAGGCGCTGCGCTACGTCCCCGGCGTCAACACCGAGCTGAGGGGCGGGGCGGTCAACCGGCTGGATCTGTTCAACATCCGTGGCTTTGACAACTACCAGAACTTCTATGACGGCCTGCTGCTCCAGTACAACGACTGGAACCTGCAACCCCAGATCGATCCGGTGGCCATCGAGCAGCTGGAGGTGTTCAAGGGGCCGACATCGGTGCTCTATGGCAGCATGCCCCCCGGCGGCATGGTCAACCTCATCGCCAAGCGCCCCCAGCGGGAGAGCAAGCACAACGTGAGCGTGGCGACCGGCACGGGCACCCTCAAGGAGATGACCCTCGACAGCACCGGTGCCATCAACGAGCAGCTCGCCTATCGGCTGGTGGGACTGGCCCGGGAGAAGGATGGCCAGGCGGTGACCTCGAAGGAGGAGCGCTACGTCTTTGCGCCGTCCCTGGACTGGCAGCTCGGCGAGCGCACCCTGCTGAACCTCAACCTTTACTACCAGAAGGATCCCGAGGCCGGCATCTACACCACTGTGCCCGCCAGCGGCTCGGCCAAATCCAATCCCCTGGGGCAGCTTGGCAGTGACACCTTCCTTGGCGACGAGAACTGGAACGAGTACAACCGGGATGTGACCCTGCTGGGCTACAAGCTGAGCCACGACTTCAACGAGCGCTGGCAGGTGTTGCAAAATGCCCGCTACATGGATGCGTCTGCCTATCAGCGCAACACCTACAACGCGGCCCTGGCGGCGGACAACCGCACCCTGGCCCGCAACGCCTATCTCACCGATGAAGACTCTCGCGGCGTTGTCATCGACAACCAGCTGGCGGGCAAGGTACAGACGGGCTCTGCCCAGCACAACCTGCTGCTCGGGGTCGACTACCAGTACCTGGATGCCCATGTCCTCTACCGGGATACCCTCGACTACTCGGCGCCCAGCATCGACATTTTCAACCCGAACCATAGCCAGATAGTCCCAGAGGCACTCACTTTCAACTACCAGGATAAAAAGGTGATCCGTCAGTCCCAGACCGGCGTCTATCTGCAGGATCAGGTGCGCCTCGATCGGCTGGTGGCCATCGGCGGCGCCCGCTACGACCGCTACCGGATGGACACCGACAGCCGGACCCTCTATCAGGGGGCGGACAGCCAGTCCCTGGCCCACATCGATCAGGACAACCTCTCCTTCCGCGTCGGCGCGCTCTATGAGCTGGATGGCGGCTTCTCCCCCTATGCGAGCTATGCCGAGAGTTTCGAGCCGGTGCCGGGGGCGGACAAGCAGGGTCAGGCGTTCAAACCGGCGACCGGTCATCAGTGGGAAGGGGGCGTCAAGTTCCTCTCCGACGACATGAGCAAGACGGCGACGCTGTCGGCGTTCCACATCACCAAGAAGAATGCCCTGGTGACGGATCCGGACAATGTCTACGGGCCCAAGCTGCAGACCGGGGAGACGGTCTCCAGGGGCATCGAGCTTGAGGGGAGAGCCGATCTCACCAGCCAGCTGGATCTGGCCCTCAACTACACCCTGATGGACATGGAGATCACGCGCGATACCACCACGTTGCAGGGCAAGACGCCGGTCTGGGTCCCCAGACAGATGGCGTCGCTGTGGAGCAACTACTACCCCGGCGGCAACCTCGAGGGGATGCGAGTGGGCGCCGGCCTGCGCTACGTGGGGGAGGCCGAGATGGATGCCGCCAACACCGACAAGGTACCGGACTACCTCCTGATGGATATGTCCGCCTCCTACGATCTCGCCGCCCTCAGCGCAAGCCTGAAAGGGGTAGGGGTATCGCTTGGCGCCAGCAACCTGTTCAACAAGACCTACTACTCCTGCTACGACCAGAACAACTGCTGGTTCGGGGCCGAACGAAGCGTGGAGGCGCGACTCAAATACGCATTCTGACCTTGCGCCCCGGCACGCGCCCGGGGCCCTTTCAACGAATGGGCGAGGAGAGGGCGCGCGGTGTGCCGCACGGCCTTGGCCGGGAAAAAGCGGACGCGGAACGCGCCCTCGTCTCGGATCACCAGGCCCTGTTCGCGGCGGCGGCCAGCCTGATCCCGTCCCTCAAGGGGAACCTGGTGGCGGCCGGTGACGTGCGTCCGCCACTGACGGATGCCACCGGAGCGACGTCGGCCGAGGTGGCCGCAGCCCTCCATGCGCACTGGCAGCAGGCACACCCGGAGGCGGGACCCGCCTACTGGCTCACCCGCAGCTGGGGCATGCTCTGCTGGCAATCCATCTATCTCGCCATGGTGGCCGTCTACCGCCATCAGGCCGTGCCTGCCCTCGACAGGCTGGGACAGGGGCATGAGGCCGGCGTGGTGTCGGGCTTTACCCTGCCGGCCGAGCCCATGATCAAAGGGGAGGTCGGCGTGTTGATCAAGACGGCCGGGGAGCGACTCCAGGCGCACTGGCAGGGGCAGTTCACCCTCCTTGGGACGGCGCAGCGGCTGCGCCCCGGTTTCGTGCGCCCGCTCCTGGCGGACGATCTGCTGGCGGCCCTGGTGCGGGTGCCCGATTTCTTCGGGGAGGTGAGTCGGGAGGAGGTGAGGTCCCATGCTCCCCTCTGGCTTGAATCCTGTGGCCTGCCGTCGGCACATCTGACGGGCTGGTGCGAAGCAGGCCTGCCCCGGGACGATGCCTTCCCGGGCTATGTGCGCCAGCGCTGCTGCCTGCACTACAAGCGCCGGGATGGGGAACTGTGTGGCAACTGCCCGCGAAGGCTGGGTGGGGCGAGGGGTGATGAATGCTGATACCCGACTCTTCGTCTGCGCGGGCAACCCGTGGTGAAAGCCGCCTGATCCTGGCGGCTTTTTTGTGCCCGGCTTACTGGGCCGCCATCCGGGTGCGAATGCGCTCGAACAGGCTCTGCAGGCAGGCCTGATCTTTGTCGGCGGCGCGCACGGCGCCATACATGTGGCGGCGAATGCCCTCCCCGAGAGGGCGCGCCTCAAGCAGGCCCTGGCGCACGAACTCCTCGCTGGCCCAGCGGGGCAGGGCGGCGAGCCCGAGCCCGGCGGCGGCCATCTGCAGCATGACCGAGGTGTTGTCCACCGGTTTGCAACGGGCGGGCTCCACCCCGGCCGGTTGCAGGAAACGGCTGAACACGTCCATGCGCGCCCGCTCCACCGGGTAGACCAACAGCACCTCCGGTCGCAGATCGTCCGGTGCGATGCGCCGCTGCTGGCAGAGGGGGTGATCCGGCGCCATCACCAGGGTGAGATCGAAGGCGAACAGCGGCTCGAAATGAAGATCCCCGCGGGCCTGCACATCCGAGGTGAGCAGCAGGTCGAGCTGGCCGCCAAGCAGGGCACTGATGGCATCGAAACCCGGCACCGACTCCACCTCCAGATCTACGCCGGGCCACTGGCGGCGAAAGTCCGGCAACAGCGGGAGCAGCCACTGGATGCAGCTGTGGCAATCGAGGGCCAGATGCAGCCTGCCCGCCTCGCCGCTGTGCAGGGCGACCAGCTGGCGCTCGGTCTGGGCCAGGGCGGGCAGCACCTGACGGGCCAGGGCCAGCAGATGCTGGCCTGCCGCCGTCAGCACCAGAGGGCGGCTTTTTCGAAGAAACAGCTCCAGATTGAGGCGGGTCTCCAGCTCCTTGAGCTGGTGGGAGAGGGCGGACTGGGTGAGGTTGAGGGTGAGTGCGGCCCCGGCCAGGGACCCTTGCTCGGCGAGGGCGCTGATGGTCTTCAGGTGTTTGAGATCGATGCCCAGATTGCTGCTCTGAGGGGGGCTGGATGGGGTGGGCGCGACCATGGCACTGCTCCTTTGTGCGTCAGTTGAGAAATTCTTGAGAGCCAGTTGAAGAGGATTCAATAGCCAAGGTCACCTTATCTTGTCATTTTGGATGTGTAAACATCTGGATGGCCAAACAATCCAGATCCTCATCAGATAAACGAGCATAAGGAATGGAACCTATGACCTGCGCACACACCCTGGGCTTTCCCCGTATCGGCGCCAAGCGCGAACTGAAATTTGCCCTCGAATCCTACTGGCGTGGCGAAACCACCCAGGCCGAGCTGGTCGCCGTGGGCAAGAGCCTGCGTGAGCGCCACTGGCAGGCCCAGCGTACCGCCGGGGTCAACCTGCTGCCGGTGGGGGATTTTGCCTGGTACGATCAGGTGTTGGGTACCAGCCTGCTGGTGGACGCCGTGCCTGCCCGTCACCGCCACGGCGACACCGACCTCGACACCCTGTTCCGGGTGGCCCGTGGCCGTGCGCCGACCGGCCCGGCGGCGGCCGCTGCCGAGATGACCAAGTGGTTCAACACCAACTACCACTACCTGGTGCCGGAATTTTACCGTGACCAGCGCTTCAAGCTGGGCTGGAGCCAGCTCTTTGACGAGGTGGAAGAGGCCAAGGCCCTTGGGCTGCCGGTCAAGGCGGTGTTGCTGGGCCCTGTCTCCTACCTGTGGCTTGGCAAGGAGAAAGAGAGCGGCTTCTCCCGCCTCGAACTGCTGGATCGCCTGCTGATCGTCTACCAGGAGATCCTGGCCAAACTGGCGGCCCAGGGGGTGGAGTGGGTACAAATCGACGAGCCGGCCCTGGCGCTGGACCTGCCGGACGAGTGGCGCCTGGCCTACCTCAAGGCATATGAGCGCCTGAGCGGCCCCTGCAAGCTGCTGCTCACCACCTACTTCGGGTCCGTGGCCCATCAGCGGGACATCATCACCAGTCTGAAGGTGGACGGCCTGCACCTGGATCTGGTGGCTGCCCCCGAGCAGCTCGAGACCCTGGTCCCGCACCTGCCGGCCCAGTGGGTACTCTCGGCGGGTGTCATCAACGGCCGCAACGTCTGGCGTGCCAACCTGGCCAAGCTGGCGCCGACCCTCAAGGCCTTGAAAGAAAAGCTTGGCGAGCGCCTCTGGGTGGCCTCCTCCTGTTCCTTGCTGCACAGCCCGGTGGATTTGACCCTGGAGCACGAGCTGGATCCCCAGACCCGCAGCTGGTTCGCCTTCGCCCTGCAAAAGTGCTATGAGCTGGGGCTGCTGTCCGACTACCTGGACGGCGGCGCCCTGGACAAAATCGAGGCTTACAGCCAGCCCATCGTGGATCGGGAGTCTGACAGCCGGGTTCACAAGAAGGCGGTGCAGTCACGACTCGCCAGCCTGACCAACAGTGACTTCGATCGCCAGAGCGCCTACCCGGTGCGTGCCGACGCGCAGCGCTCGGATCTGAAGCTGCCGCTCCTGCCCACCACCACCATCGGCTCCTTCCCGCAGACCTCGGAAATCCGGGTGCTGCGTCAGGATTGGCGTGCCGGGCGCATCGATGACCAGGCTTACGAGGCGGGCATCCAGGCCCAGATCAAGGACGCGATTGAGCGCCAGGAGGCCATCGGGCTGGACGTGCTGGTGCACGGCGAGGCCGAGCGCAACGACATGGTGGAGTATTTCGGGGAGCTGCTGGACGGCTTTGCCATCACCCGCTTTGGCTGGGTACAGAGCTATGGCTCCCGCTGCGTGAAGCCGCCGGTGATCACCCGTGACATAGACCGTCCGACCCCCATGACCCTTGAGTGGACGAAGTTTGCCCAGAGCCTGACCGACAAGCCGGTGAAGGGCATGCTGACCGGCCCCGTGACCATTCTCTGCTGGTCCTTCCCGCGGGAAGACGTGAGCCGCGAGCAGTCCGCCCTGCAGATTGGCCTGGCCATTCGCGACGAGGTGGCTGACTTGGAAGCCGCCGGCATCAAGATCATCCAGATCGACGAGCCGGCGATCCGCGAAGGGCTGCCCCTGCGCAAGCAGGATCACCAGGCCTATCTGGACTGGGCGGTGCGCGCCTTCCGCCTGAGTGCAAGCCCGGTGGTGGACAGCACCCAGATCCACACCCACATGTGTTACAGCGACTTCAACCTCATCATCGAGGCGGTGGCGGCGCTGGACGCGGATGTGATCACCATCGAGACGAGCCGCAGCCAGATGCAGTTGCTCGAAGCGTTCGAGCGCTTCAACTACCCCAACGAGATCGGTCCGGGCGTCTACGACATCCACTCGCCGAACGTACCGAGCCAGGGCTGGATTGAAGACCTCATCCGCAAGGCTGCGCAACAAATCCCGGCAGACCGGCTCTGGGTGAACCCGGACTGCGGCCTCAAGACCCGCGGCTGGGAAGAGACCACCGCTGCCCTGAAGGTGATGGTCGATGCCACCCGGGCGCTGCGCGCCGAGCTGGCCTGAGGGCTTCCATTCACCCGGACGAGCGCCCGGTGAGTGTCACCAAGACGAGAGAGGGAAGGCGACAGCCTTCCCTCTTTTTTGCATGGCCGCTCCCTAGAGGGGGAGCAGGGCGGGCCGGGGGGCGGGCAGGTAGCGGGTGGGGGAAACCGACATCGTCACCGGGTGAGGGGCGCTTGCGAGCGCCTCGGTCAGCCACTGTTGGTCGAGGGGGATGGCATTGCGATCCTCGATCACCAGATTGAGGTGCTGGGCGCCCAGGCACCCGTAGCGGGCGGGGTCGGTCTGGGTAAAGAGGCCAAGACAGGGCACACCGCTGGCGGCAGCCAGGTGCAGGGGACCGGTGTCGGCGCTGACGAAGAGGGAGAGGCCGCCCGTGAAGCGGGCCAGCTCCCCCATGTTGCCAAGGGAAACGTGCACGTCCCCGAGCAGGTGTTGGGGGGCGGCGGGATCCGCGAGCTGGACCAGCAGGGCATCCGGGCTGTGACGGCGCAGATCCCCAAGCAACCGCTGCCACTGGGGCTGGGAGAGCCCCTTGCCCTTGCGGGCGCCGGTGAAAAAGCCGATCAGGGGACGGCCAGGATGGGCTCGTCGCAGCGCACTCAAGGCCGGGCTTGGCCCCTGCAACAGGCTGCCAAGGGGGATGGGGTCGGCCGGATTGCCCGGTATGCCGAGCAGTTGCAGGGGCTGGTGGGCGTAGTGGCACTCACTGTCCGGAGCCTGCGGACGCGGGAAGATGAGATCCCCGTGGCCATCGTCGAAGCCGCATTTCTCACGGGCCTGTACCCAGGCGGCGATGAAGTGATCCGTACTGGAGGCGAAGGGGACGTAGACCCTGTCGTAGTGCTGGCGGCGCAGACGCGAGAGTGCCGAGAGGGCGCCCGGCAAGTGTCTGCCCTGCAACCGGATCTGATGAATGTGCCGCAGGGGCAGATCGGCCAGGAAGGGGAGCAGGGTGGTGGGGCTGCACACCAGCTCCAGCTCGGCGTGGGGATGGGCGCGATGAAGCTGGTGCAGGAAGGGCAGCAGGAAGAGGTTGTTGCCGATGCGGTTGGTGCTGCGAATGACCAGGATCCGGCGGGGTGCCTGCGAAGAGGGCGGCAATGCGCTGCGACTGGCAAGCCAGCCGAGCAGGGTTCGCTCCAGTCCCGCCGTCCAGACCCGGCGTTGGCCGTCGAAGCGGCGCAGGGCATCGTTGAGGTGAGTCATACCGTTGGGCTCCAGTGTTGGGATGGCGTAAAGGGTGCCAGCGGACTCTTAAGACAATGTTAAGAAGGGAAAACGCGTGCGGATGATGGCCATGGCGGAGCGGGGTGCTGGTGCGGGACGGGGGAAAGTGGCTAGAATTGCGCATTTGAAATAAATGTTATCGTCCGCGGGAGCACCATGCAGTTCAGGGATTTTTTGCCGGTATCGACCAATACCAGCGTCAAAGAGAGTTGTTACGGCGCCCTTGGCGCCCTCATCGGCTTGCTCGGCACCGCCTTGCTGTGCCGCTGGGGGTTGGGGCTCGAGGTGCACTGGCTCATCGCCCCCATGGGGGCCTCCGCCGTGTTGCTGTTTGCCGCGCCCGCCAGCCCCCTGGCCCAGCCCTGGTCCATCCTTGTGGGCAACGGGGTGTCTGCCCTGATGGGGGTATTGAGTGCGAGCCTGGTGCCGGACATGGCTATCGCCTCGGCCCTGGCGGTGATGCTGGCCATCGCCGCCATGTTCCTCACCCGCAGCCTGCACCCGCCCGGCGGCGCCGTGGCCCTGACCGCCATCATCGGCGGCGAGGGGATCCGGGCGCTCGGGGTCGGCTACGTGCTGCTGCCGGTGCTGCTCAACTCCCTGTTGCTGCTGAGTCTGGGCTTGCTCTACAACCGCGCTCTGGGGCGTCGTTATCCCCATGGCGGCAAGGCGGCGCCCAATCGCCACCAGACGGCGGATCCCCAGCCGAGTGCCCGACTCGCCACCCAGGACATCGACTTTGCCCTGCAAAAACACGGGGAACTGCTGGACATCAGCCGCCAGGATCTGCAGGAGCTGCTGCAGGAGGCCCAGCTTCACGCCCTGCGCGAGCGAGTGGGGACGGTACGGTGCCAGGATGTGATGTCGCGGGATCTCGTCGTGACGACGCCACAGGCGCTCGCCATGGAAGCGTGGCATCTGCTCTCCCACCACCAGATCAAGGCGCTGCCGGTGGTGGATGAGGGGGAGAGGCTGGTCGGCATCATCACCCTGCACGACCTGATGATCGACCGGGCGGGTCACCAGCCGAGGGCGAAAGAGGCCCTCGAGCAGCAGCAGGTCGCGGATCTGATGACCCGGGAGGTGCAGACGGCGCGGCGCTACCAGCCTCTCTACGATCTGGTGGAGGCCTTCTCCGACGGGGGGCTGCACCACATGCCGGTGGTGGAGGGGGAGCAGCTGGTGGGCATCATCACTCAGTCCGACATGGTGGCGGCCCTGTTCACCCTGGCCCTGAAACCCGGAGTGACGAGCGAGGAGGCGACCCCGGTGTCGTCGTAGCCAGGGGGGCAAGAAAAAAGGTTCTTCGCGGGATCTTGGGGAAGTGGAAGTTGACAGACAGGGTGCTGGTAAACTGGCTGTCTCCAAACA
>NZ_JAPCIY010000104.1:0-10052 GCF_027707645.1 Aeromonas sp. QDB30
GGATTTAGGGACTCAGAATACTTTTTTCTGAAAATCAAGGCGGCCTTCCCCGGAAAGCCGCGATGAACCTTTTTTATTGCCGGGGCGGTGCGATCAAACGCGCCCCCTGAGGGATTGCAGCATTGGTTTGCACCATCGGGTGACATAAGGAGATCCCATGAAATGTATCGGTCTGCTGGGTGGCATGAGCTGGGAGTCCACCGTCAGCTATTACCAGGCCCTCAACCGGGGAGTACGCGAGCGGCTCGGCGGTCTGCACTCGGCGCGGGTGCTGCTGAGCAGCGTGGATTTTGCCGGGATAGAGCGGTTGCAGCACGCCGGTGACTGGCCCGCCACCGCCCGTCTGCTGGCGGCCGAGGCCAGGGCCATTCAGGCCGGTGGCGCCGATTTCCTGCTGATCGGGACCAACACCATGCACAAGGTGGCGCCGGAGATCGAGGCCGCCATCGACATTCCCCTGCTCCACATCGCCGATGCCACGGCCCATCGCCTCCAGGCCGACGGGGTGACCCGGGTAGGCTTGCTCGGTACCCGCTTCACCATGGAGCAGGATTTCTACAAGGGGCGGCTCCAGGAGCGCTTCGGGCTGGAGGTGCTGGTGCCTGATGACGCTGCACGGGAGCAGGTGCACCGCATCATCTATGACGAACTCTGCCTCGGCGACATTCGCGAGTCGTCTCAGGCCGAGTATCTGGCCATCATCGCCGATCTGGCACAGGCCGGTGCCCAGGCGGTGATCCTGGGTTGCACCGAGATCGCCCTGCTGGTGGGGGCGTGCCAGGCCGCCGTGCCTCTCTATGACACCACCGCCATCCACGCCGAAGCCGCGGTGACGCTGGCCCTTGCCTGATGTGATGCGGGCGGGGTGACCCTCTCGGCGCCCCGCCTGTTTTTTCCTCCTTTCATAACTGTGAGTCAGCCTTCATTTCAGCAGGGCTGAAGCCGTTTTTAGTCAATCGGCTCACATTTCCTCTTTTTGTCTCTTGAGTCCGGGGCGTCAGACGCCTAGTTTTCGATCACTGAAACGATTCAGCTTTCACAAAAACAAGAGACACGAGGATAAATCCATGTTGAAGAAACTCTCCATTGCCGTGCTGCTCGCCCTGGGCGCCACCGCGGGTCACGCCGCCGAATTTCTGCTGACCGACTCCCAGCAAGGGCTGGATGTGGGGGACTGGAAGATCACCAGCGAGAAGCTCGGCATCAAGAGCCCGGTTCCCTTCACCATCGAGAAGAAACGCCTGCACGGCGGCCGCCAGGAAGGGGTGGATCTGCTCATCGTCGACAACGGCGTCATGAAGATCACCTTGGTGCCGACCCGCGGCATGGGGATCAAGGAGGTCAAGGCGGCGGATCTGCGCCTCGGCTGGGATTCACCGGTCAAGGAGGTGGTCAACCCCGCCTTCATCGATCTCGAGAGCCGTGGCGGCCTCGGCTGGCTCGACGGCTTCAACGAGATGCTGGTGCGCTGCGGCTACGAGTGGACGGGTCATCCCGGAGTGGATGACGACGGCCGCCTCAAGAGCCTCCATGGCCGGGTGCAGAACATTCCCGCCTCCGTGGTCAGCGTGACCGTGGACGACGAGCCGCCCTATGCCATCCACGTGCTGGGCCGGGTGGACGAGCGCACCTTCAAGATGAGTGAACTGGTCACCTGGACCCAGCTGAGCGTGGTGCCCGGTCAGGCGGAGTTTGCCCTGCAGGACAAGCTGACCAACCACGCGGACTACGAGAACGAGTACCAGATCATCTATCACGGCAACTTCGGGGCTCCCATTCTGGAGGAGGGAGCCAGGGTGAGCACGCCGGTGAAGCAGATCTCCCCGTTCAATGACTACGCCAAGGCCGGACTCAAGGGTTGGCAAACCTATCTGGGGCCCACCAAGGGCTTCGACGAGATGGTGTTCAACCTGGTGCCCTACAGCGACGCCGACGGCAATACCCTGGCAGTGCTGAACAACCGGGCCGGCAACGCCGGAGTGGCGGTAGGCTACAACACCCGACAGCTGCCGGTGCTGACCCTGTGGAAGAACACCGACACCCGGGCCCAGGGCTATGTGACCGGCATCGAACCCGGTACCAGCTATGCCTACAGCACCAAGTACCAGCGCCCGCTCGGGCTGGTCCCCAAGATCCAGCCGGGGGAGACCAAGACCTTCGATCTGACCTATCGCCTGCTGCAAAATGCCGACGAGGTGAAGCAGGCCCTGGCCCGGGTGGAGAAGATCCAGGGCGGTCGGGCCACCGAGCTGCGCGAGCAACCCCTGGTCAAGCTGCCATAAGGGAGAGACGCCCAGCAAAAAGCCGCTCCATGAGCGGCTTTTTCATATCAGGCCCGTCGATCAGACGTGGCTGTACATGGCTTCTATCTCGCGCTGGTACTTGGCCTCGATGATCTTGCGGCGCAGCTTCATGGTGGGGGTAATCTCCCCGAGCTCCATGGAGAAGGCGCTCGGCAGCAGGGTGAACTTCTTCACCTGCTCGAACTTGGCCAGCTCCTTTTGCAGATCCTGAATGCGGGCCTCGAAGAACTCCATCACCCGGGAGTGGCGCAGCAGCTCGGTCTTGCACTGGTACTGCAGGTTGATGGAGCGGGCATACTCCTCCAGGGACTCGAAGCAGGGCACGATGAGCGCCGACACGAAGTGGCGGGCATCGGCGACGATGGCAATCTGCTCGATGAAGCGATCCTTGCCGAGGGTCCCCTCGACCAGTTGCGGCGCCACGTACTTGCCGTTGGAGGTCTTCATCAGCTCCTTCAAGCGCTCGGTGAAGTAGATGTTGCCCTCGTCATCCAGCTCGCCTGCATCGCCGGTGCGCAGGAAGCCATCCTCGGTCATCACCTCGGCGGTGGCCTCTGGTTTGTTGTAGTAGCCACGCATCACGGTGGGGGCGCGCACCAGCAGTTCATTGTTCTCGCCGAGTTTCACCTCGATGCCGTTTAGCGCCGTGCCGATGGAGCCCAGCCTGAACTGGGTGTCTTCATAGCAGCAGACGGTGGCGGTGGTTTCGGTCATGCCGTAGCCGTACTTGAGGTTGAGCCCCATGGCCTGGAAGAAGAGATTCACCTCGTCCGCGAGACGGGCGCCCGCCACCGGCAGGAAGCGGGTGCGACCGCCGAAACGGGCGCGCAGTTTGCGAAACACCAGGCGCTCGGCAAGCCAGAGCTGGCCATAGAGCAGGGGAGAGGCGGACTTGCCCGCCTGACGGGTGGCGACCATCTGTTTGCCCACCCGGGTGGCCCAGCCGAACAGGGCGCGGCGCAGGCGCGGCGCCTGGGCGACCTTGGCCTGGATCATGGCGTAGGCCTTCTCGTAGAGGCGAGGCACGGCGCACATCACGGTGGGCTTCACCTCGCCGATGACATCCATCACCTTCTGCGGGTCGCGAATGTAGACGTTCTCGGCGCCGCAATAGAGCACGTAGTAGCTCCAGGCGCGCTCGAACACATGGCTCAGCGGCAGCATGCAGAGGGAGACATCCTGCTCGCTGAGGTCGAGGCGAGCGTCATGCATCTCGAAGCAGGCGGCCATGTTGGCGAAATCGAGCATGACCCCCTTGGGTTCGCCCGTGGTGCCCGAGGTGTAGATCAGGGTCAGCAGGTCGTCCATGCGGTAGTGGCGCTCGCGCTCGCGCAGCACCTGCTCGCTGGGTTGGTGGTTGCCGGAGACGAGGAAGGTCTGGAAGTGGCTGGCCGAGGCGCAGCCGCGCAGATCGACGGTGCCGTCCAGGGCGACGATGTGCCTTATCTCGCCGCTGTCGATGAGGTGCAGCGCCTGATCGAACTGGGGCTGCTCCCCCACGAACAGCATCCTGATGCCGGCATTCTTGACGATGTAGCGCAGCTGATCGAGGGTGCTGGTGGGGTAGATGGGCACGCTGACGCCGCGGGCGGCCAGGATGCCGAGGTCGGCCTGGGTCCACTCGGGCATGTTGCGGGCATAGATGCCGACCATCTCGCCGGACTGGTGGCCCGCCCGGATCAGTCCCTGAGCGCAATAATCCATGGCCTGACCCAGGGTTCGCCAGCCGATGGCGCGCCACTGGCCATCCTGCTGGACGCGCAGGGCGGCCTTGTTGCCAAGGCGGGCAATACGCTCACGCATCACTCTAACCAGATGAAACTGCGACATCTCACGCATCCTCAAGTAACAGTTGTGCGCCCGCAGGGGCACCAAAATCGGGGCTGGAGTTTAAACTCTAACATTACAGCTTACAAGTGTGCGCCATTTGTCCTGGATCACAAAGTCGTCAACCAGATGAGAGTGAGGCATGATAGGAGGCAGGGATCGGATTCATTCAGGGAGTTGCACCATGAATATCGGGATCAAGAGCCTGTTCACCGGCGTGTTGCTGCTGTTGGCGGGGGCAGGCGCCCTCTGGTATCTGCTGGGGGGCGCGGGGGAGCAGGAGAATCCCTGGCTGAGCGGCGCCGAGGGCTATGAGCAGGCGCAGCGGCTGGCGCTGAGGGAAGGATACCCCTTGCTCTACGTGATCGAGCGCGCCAAGTGCCGACGCTGCAAGGCGCTGAATACCAGGCTGTGGCGTGCCCCCGAGATGCAATCCGCCTTGGCGGGGCTGGTGAAGGTGCGACTCAACCCGGATGCGGGGGATGGCAGCGAGCACATTCTGCGCCGCTTCCCCCAGGTTGCGACGGCCCCTGGCATCTATGTCCAGCGACCGGGTGAGCCGCTTCGCCCCATCAAGATCGCGGTGGATATCGAACAGATCTGGATGCCCGGCGTTACCTATGGTCGTGGCTTCTTCATGCCCCTCTCGGGAGCCGCCTTCGAGGCCGTGCTGAGGGTGACCCTGAGCCTGGAAGACCCCTCCATCGACAACGCGCCCCTGCCCTGAGGGGGAAGCGAAGCGGGGGAGTCTGGGAGGTCAGAGGGGGTGTTGCCCGCTGACGGCGGTCTGCAGCGGGTTGTCAGCCGAAGTCGAACAGACGGGACATCAGCACGGCATCCTCCCTCTCCTGCCCGGTGCCGTAGTAGTCGGCGCGGCGGCAATATTCGGCAAACCCCTCGCTCTCGTAGAGGTTGATGGCGGTGCGGTTGCCGGCCCTGACCTCCAGGAACCAGGCCTCGGCCTTGCCGGCCTTGCTGCGGACCAGGTACTCCCTGAGCAGCGCCCGCCCCAGCCCCTTGCCCTGAAAATCGGGGTGCACGCAGAGATTCATCAGGGAGCTGTCTCCCGCCACCAGATCCGAGATGTAGAAACCGGCCGGTCGTCCGTCCACCAGCATCAGGCCGTTGAGATAGCGCGGCCCGAAGCAGGAGAGCAGGTTGGCCTGGCTCCAGGGCTCCTGGTGGGCGGCCTGCTCGATGGGGTAGATGGCTTCGAAGTCCGATTCGAGCAGGGGGCGAAAGTGGGGCAAGAGGTCAGACATGGTCACTCCGGACGGGATTCAGGCTTGCGATGGACACCATGGCCGTGCCATGGTCGTGAGCATCAAGGGGTGTGGCGCTGCCGGCACTGCTGCCAGAGGGCGCGCTTGTGCGCCCCATCGGGCTTGAGCGGGCAGACCAGGGCATCGGGCCAGCGAGGGTCCGGCGCCGTCAGCCAGAGCAGGGGCAAAGCGCCCCCTGCTGGCAGGGAAGGCATCTCGGACAGCAGGGAGACCTCGTCCGTGCCAAGGCCGAGCCAGCGGCAGATGTCCCCGAGCAGGGAGGGCGCGGGCAGCGTCTCTGCCAGCAGCCAGAGCTTGCCGGTCGGCAGAGGGGCAGTCTCCTGCGGGGCCAGCGCCTCGTCGGCGGGCGTGTTTGCCGGCTGCGCGGCGCCGTCGGGGCTGGTGCCTCCCGCCAGGAGTCGGCCTCTCTGTTGCCAGAGGGGGATGCCCATGCGGGCCAGGATGCGCTGGCGCAGCGGGTCCAGCAGGGGATCTTGCATGGCGAAGGCTCACTCTTGATCTGCGTTGGGGTAAATAATGATGCGCAGAGTACACTCTCGCGGGATTTGCTGCACCCCGGACGTGCGCTTTTCGCCCTGTGGCGATGGCAAACGAGCGCCTCCCCGGGGGCAGAGATGACAGACAATGAGAGTGGGGCGGGGCCAGAGGCCGGACCCCGTCACCACGGATGACCTATCAGCTTCGGAACTGTGCCTATGCCGCCTTTAGCCCAGAATACTGTTCGTGCCACCCCCATCCATGAGCGCCTGCCACGGCTCCTGGCCGCCCTCGGGGAGGGGCTGTATGAGCGCCAGGACGCCCTGCGGCTCGGCCTGCTGGCGGCCCTGTGCGGCGAGAGCGTCTTCCTGCTGGGCCCCCCGGGCATCGCCAAGAGCCTGATCGCCCGCCGGCTCAAGCTGGCGTTTCACGATGCCCGCCATTTCGAATACCTGATGACCCGCTTCAGCACGCCGGAGGAGGTGTTCGGCCCCCTCTCCATCCAGGCGCTCAAGGAGGACGGCAAGTATCTACGGCTCACCGCCGGCTACCTGCCGGAGGCCGAGGTGGTCTTCCTCGACGAGATCTGGAAGGCGGGCCCGGCCATCCTCAACACCCTGCTCACCGCCATCAACGAGCGGCAGTTTCGCAACGGCGACAGCCAGCACCCCATCCCCATGCGGCTGCTGGTCACCGCCTCCAACGAGCTGCCGGCCCCGGACAGCGGGCTGGAGGCGCTCTACGACCGCATGCTGGTGCGGGTCTGGATGGACAGGGTGCAGGAGAAATCCAACTTCCAGGCCATGCTGGCGAGCGATGGCCAGTCCCACCAGAATCTGACCCCCTCGGTGCAGATCCGGGGGGAAGAGTACGCCGCCTGGCAGGAGCAGATAGAGCAGGTGCGCCTGCCCGATGCCTGTTTCGAGCTCATCTACCAGTTGCGCCAGCAGCTCGACAGCCAGCTTGGGCACGGCTGCTATGTCTCGGATCGGCGCTGGAAGAAGGCCGTCAGGCTCATCAAGGCGAGCGCCTTCTTCAACGGCCGCGACGAGGTGGCCCCCCTGGATCTGCTGCTGTTCAAGGATTGCCTCTGGCACGACGAGGCCTCCCGCACCGCGCTGCTGGAGATGATCGGCGAGTTTTCCCGCCTCTACGGCTACCAGCAGCTGGCGCTGACCCGGCAACTGCTGGCCCTGCGCGAGCGGTTCAAGCAGTTGCAGGGGGCCGTCGCCCAGCGCATCGGCAGCAAGGCGGTCAAGCGCAAGCAGTGGTTCGGTCGCCGCGCCCGCGGCACCGAGCTGCCGCTCGCCAACGCCAGGGCGTTCGGCAAGCAGGTGCACTTCCACCTGCTCACCCCGGCGCCCCTGGACGGCGGCGATCCCGACCGCCTGACCGAGACCCTCACCTTCGATCGCACCCTGCTCTCCCACTGGCACCCCACCGGGGAGGCCCTGGTGGGCTGGCAGCTCGGCAATCCCAAGGAGGGGCACTACGAGCTGGTGCTGGACGAGCAGCTGCGGCTGCACGTGCTGGATATCCAGCGCCAGCCCGTGCCCCTGGTGCTGGTGGAGCGGACCCCCATCCCCGAGGTGGTGATGAGCCCCTGGCTGGCGGAGCTGGAGGAGCTGGCGAGCCAGATGGTCCGGGTGCAGCAGAGCCTCAAGGGGCAGCGCAGCCTGTTCGATCGCCACCAGCCCCATCTGTTCGTGGGGGACAACTGGCTGCGCCAGGTGGAGGACAGCTTCTTCGTGCTGAACCGGGATCTGGAGCGGCTCGGCACCGAGCTGCAACAGTGGCGGGATCGCCTGCCCAGGCTGGATGCCTGATGGTGTTCGACGTGGCGCTGGCCCCTAACACGAGCCGCCTGCCGTTGCGGGATGGCACCCTGCGTCCCCTGCACAGGGAGTGGGCATGCTAGAGATCGGCATGATGGATCTGGGGCTCCTCATCGGCGAGGGGGAGCTGGCGGGGGAGATGGCGCTGCTGCTGGCCTCCACCCCGAAGATCTCCGAGTTCATCAAGCGCTCTCCCCTGCAGGGCAAGCTGCTCAGAAAGCGCATCCAGACCTGGAGCGAACAGCTTGGCGAGGAGATGCGCCACAAGCCGGTGCCGGTGGCGCTGGAGCAGGAGTACCTGCTCTATCAGGCGCACCGCCTGCTGCCCCTGCCGGAGCTGGTGGGGCGCCTGCCCGCCCTGCTGGAAGCCCTTGAGCAGCACAGCCCTTTTGCGGGGGATGCCCGCAGCCTGGTGCGCCAGATAGTGGCCCAGCCCACCGAGGGGTTGCGCCAGCTCTTCATCGAGAAGTGGCGTGCCAGCCTGGTGGGCAGCCTGTTGCAGTTGCAGCAGCAGATAGCGGAGGCGGAGCGGGAGAAGCAGCGCCAGGAGATCGAGGATCAACTGCTGGCCAACCGGACCCTGGCCGATGCCCTGGATCCGCACCAGATCTCCGCCGGGGGGCTCTGGGATCTGGCCCAGGGGAGCTGGCACAAGCGCAGCCTGGCGCTGGTGAAGCAGTACGCCGGCATGTTGCAGCAGGAGCCTTTGCTCGCGGAGATCGCCGCCCTGCTTGGGCGCAGCGAGCGGGAGCGGCGCAGCGAGGACAGGACGCTGCCGCCGGTGCCTGTGCACGAGCTGGAGGAGGTGCAAAGTGACGATGTGCCCGACGATCTGGTGGGGGTGCACCCGGCCAGCGATCTGATGCGCCTCCTGCCGAGCGAGGCGGTGATGCTGGCGCTGCCGGAGCTGGAGCTGGAGTTCTATCGCCGTTATCTGGAGCGGCGCCTGCTGAGCTACCAGTCGCGGGGCACCCTGCCGCGCCAGCGTCTGATGCTGCGCTCCCCCGAGCAGGGAGGGCAGGAGGTGCAGCCGCGTGGCCCTTTCATCGTCTGCGTCGATACGTCAGGTTCCATGGGGGGCTATCCGGAGGAGTGTGCCAAGGCGCTGTTTCTCGCCCTGCTCAAAGGGGCGATGGAGGAGAAGCGGGGCTGCTATCTGATGCTCTTCTCCACCGAGGTGGCGACCCTGGAGATCACCGCCGACACCGGGCTTGAGAAGGCGGAGCGCTTTCTCTCCATGAGTTTTCACGGGGGGACCGATCTGGTGCCCTGCCTGGAGCAGGCCCTGACCCAGCTTGAACAACCCGCCTTTGCCAAGGCCGACGTGCTGGTGATCTCCGACTTCATCGCCCAGAACCTGCCCCACGCCCTGCTCGAGCGGATGAACCGGCGACGGGCGCAGCAGACACGCTTCCATGCGGTCGCCATGTCCCGTCACGCCAAGACGGCCATACTGCGGGTGTTCGACAACAGCTGGTTGCTGGATTGCGGCCTGCGCGGACGCCTGCTGCGGCGCTGGCAGCGCAGCTAGGGGCAGGCCGGCACTGTCTGGGGGTCAGACGCCGGGCCTGTGGCAGAGGCCCCGTTCGTTGACCTGCTCCTGATCCAGCAGCGGCTGACCGCTTGGCTGGGCAATGTAAAAACCCCGCTTGCCGCTGCGCTTGACCCTGTACATGGCCTGATCCGCCCGGGCCAGTGCTGCGCCGAAATCGTCCTGGGGCCGGATGGCCGCAATCCCCATGCTCAGTCCCACCGAGGCGTCCCCGTTGGGCAGCTCGAAGGGGGTGGCGATGGCATCGATGCACTGGCGGGCGAGGTGGCTGGTGCGGGGATCGTCGCACGCCCAGGGCAGCAGCAGCACGAACTCGTCCCCGCCGATGCGTCCCAGCCGTACCTCCTCGGCGCAGCAGTGGCGAAGGCGCTGGGCAAGGGAGACCAGCAGTTCGTCACCTGCCCGGTGGCCCAGGTTGTCGTTCACCAGCTTGAAGTCATCGAGATCGATGAAACAGATGGCCTGGTACTCCCCGGGAAAGTGGCGGTGCAGCGCGGTGCGGTTGAACAGGCCGGTGAGGGGATCCCGGTGGGCAAGCTGGGCGAGCTGCTGCTCGTACTCCTTCTCGTGGGTGATGTCGATGTGGGTGCCCATCACCCGGACGGGGTTGCCCTGATCATCCCGCTCCACCACCCGGCCCCGGTCCAGCACCCAAGTGGTCTTGCCATCCTTGGCGATCATGCGGTGCATCGCCTGATAAAAGGTTCATCGCGGCTTTCCGGGGAAGGCCGCCTTGATTTTCAGAAAAAAGTATTCTGAGTCCCTAAATCCATAT
>NZ_JAPCIY010000105.1:0-9111 GCF_027707645.1 Aeromonas sp. QDB30
TGCGCGAGCAGCTATCACCCAGTAATGGGAATCCCCCTCCTGTGACGCGAAGCGCTAAGGTGGGGGAGGATGTCAAGCTCAGCTTCAGCTCGCGCACATAGTGAGCCACCGTCTAGCCGTCTCATGCAGGAATACCCGTTGCAACTGCCAGCGAGACCAGCAGCTCTGCCGGGCCAGCGCCTCCAGGGAGAGCGGCTGATCCAGATTGGCATGGATGTAGTCGAGCACTCGCTCGATGCGGGTGAGGTGGGCGCGCGCCTCGGGTGCCGGCTCACGGAGTGGGTGGGGAGAAGTCGGTGTCATGATGCGCTTGAGACCACGCCAGCAGAGGGCGCTCTGGCCCGGGAGGGCCACATTAAACAGGGGTGTCGCGCCGACCGCAAGGCCGGCGCACCGCCTGGCTATTCATCCCGCCCCGCTCAGGGTAGACGGCTCTGGCCATGCTCGGCAAAGTGGCTGCGAAGGGCGCTGATCACCCGCCGCACCTTCTCCGGGATCTCCCGCTGGGGGGTGATGGCATGGATCTCCATGGGAGGGGCCAAAAAGCCCGGCAGCAGCACGAGCAATCGACCGGTGGCGATATCTTCTTCTATTTCACCTTCCGGTTGCAGCGAAATCCCCTGCCCTGCCAGGGTGAACTGGCGCAGGGGCAAGACGTTGTTGCACAGCACCCTGGGCTTGGGCTTGATCTTGTGGACCTCCCCCTTCTCGTCCAACAGCAGTATCCCACCCCCCAGCATGTCCGAGGCCAGCCAGTCGTGGGCCAGCAGATCCGCCGGGCTGCGCGGCGTGCCCTTGCGTGCCAGATAGGCGGGCGAGGCACACAGCAGCATCCGGGTCTGACCCAGTCTGCGCGCCACCAGGGTGGAATCTTCAAGCGTGCCGACCCGCAGCGCCACGTCGATGCGATCCTTGATGAGATCCCGCTTCTCGTCGTCGGCAATGATCTGGATGCCCAGGCCCGGGTGCGCCTGCAGCAGCGGCGAGAGCGCCCGCGCCAGGGGCTGGCCCGCCATCCCCACCGGCGCGGTGATCCGCACTTCTCCGAGCAGGCTGTCGCGCACCTCCGAGAGGCGCAGCTCGGTGTCGTTCAGGGTCTGCTGCAACGACTGGCAACCCTGCCACACCACTTCCCCCGCCTCGGTCAGGCTGAGGCGGCGGGTGGAGCGGTGCAGCAGGGGCAGGCCGAGCTGGCTCTCCAGTTGACTGATATGCTGGCTGACGGCAGACGGGGTCATGCCGAGGGCCTTGGCGGCGCCGGTCATGCTGCCCGCCTCCACCACGGCGGCGAAGATGGCGTAGCGTCTGAGCTGATCCATTATGAAGCCCTGCTTACAAGTGAATGCAATTTTAAGTGGATTATTAAATCACACTCGGGGGCGTAGGATAGCCCCATTCCCACAGTGAAGGAGAATTCCCATGAAGATTGCCCTCATCGGTGCCAGCGGTTTTGTCGGTTCAGCCATCCTCCAGGAGGCCGTCAGCCGCGGTCATCAGGTCACCGCCATCGTGCGTGACGTGAGCAAGGTCGCCGCTCACCCGCAAGTCACCACCGTGGCGGTGGACGCCCAGGACAGCCAGGCACTGGCCGGGGTGCTCAAGGGGCACGATCGGGTGATCAGTGCCTACAACCCGGGCTGGAGTGCCCCGGACATCTACGATCAGTACCTCAAGGGGGCCAGCGCCATCGTGGCCGCCGCCAACGACGCCGGGAGCTGGCTGCTGGTGGTCGGCGGTGCCGGCAGTCTGGAAATCGCCCCGGGCGTGCAGCTGGTGGACACCCCGGAGTTCCCGGCAGAGTGGAAGCAAGGGGCCCTCGCGGCCCGGGACGGTCTCACCGCCCTTCGCCGGGAAACCACCCTCGACTGGCGTTTCGTCTCCCCACCCGTGTTCCTCGAACCCGGCGAGAAGCGCGGCGGTTACCGCCTTGGCACGGATCAGGTGTTGTTCAGCGGCGAGCAGCCCGCGGGGATCACGGTCGGCGATCTGGCGGACGGGGTGCTGAACGAGGCGCAAGCACCGGCTCACCTGCGCCAGCGTTTCACCCTGGGTTATTGAGGAAAGGCGCGCCAGCAACCCTTCCCATGACAGTCACACGGAGGGAGGCGGATGCCTCCCTCCGCCTTTTCTCTCCCGCGTCTATCCCGTCACGCCAATGTCGCTCTCACCCGGTACGGCAGATCGCCGCCTGAGCCGCCCGTTGCTCGTTCCATTCGCTCAAGTCCGAATTACATTTCGAATTTTGTATATAACTAAGAATATTTTGTTGCTTCCACCTTATAACCTCGAACAGTAGCATCACCCTCAACCCAAACGGCGCCACTCAAGAAGAGTGCGCCCCGGTTTCGCAACACCCCGCACGCCGGGGCACGCAGACCCCGTTCACGGAAAGTGAGGAGATGCCCATGACCACCCCATCATTGCCGATCATCGATCTCGCCGCCCTCAAGGGCACCCCGGCTGCACGCAGCCGGATGCTGGCGCAGCTTGGCCAGGCCGCCCGCGAAGTGGGCTTTTTCTATCTGGTGGGCCATGATCTGAGCGAATCGGCGCGCCAGGAGACCCTGGCGCTCGCCGCCCGCTTCTTCGCCCTGCCACTTGAAGAAAAACTGGCGGTGCAGATGGTCCACTCCCCCCACTTTCGCGGCTACAACCAGGTGGGGGCAGAGCTCACCCGGGCACGGCCGGATCTGCGGGAGCAGTTCGATATCATGAACGAGGCCCAGGCCCTGCCTGTGGCGCACATTCGTGAACCCTGGCAGCTCCTCATCGGCCCCAACCAGTGGCCCGCCGCCCTGCCCGAGATGAAGACACGTCTGCTGGCATGGCAGGATCGACTGAGCGACATCACCCTCACCCTGCTGGACGCTTTCGCAGAGGTGCTGGGGCAGCCCGCCGGAGTATTTGACGAGAGCATTCGCGGTGCCCCCTACCAGCACATGAAGCTCATTCACTACCCCGGACAACCGGAAGGCAGCAGTGGTCAGGGGGTAGGTGCCCACAAGGATCCCGGCTACCTGACGGTGGTGATGCAGGACGATCACTCCGGCCTCGAAGTGGAGACGGCGGATGGCTGGATCCCCGCGCCCCCCCTGCCGGGCGCCCTGGTGGTCAACATCGGCGAGCTGCTGGAGCTCGCGTCCGACGGCTACCTCAAGGCCACCCTGCACCGGGTGGTGAGCCCCCCTCCCGGGGTATCGCGCCTCTCCTGCGCCTTCTTCATGGCGGCAAGGCTGGATGCGACTGTGCCACTGCTTAGCCTCTCCCCCGAGCTGGCGGCGCTGGCCGAAGGGCCCCAGAGCGATCCCGCCAACCCGCTCTTTTATCAGGTGGGGGAGAACGTGCTCAAGGGGAGGCTGCGCTCCCACCCGGATGTGGCGGCCCGCCACTATGCAGGCGAGCCGCAGCGCGAGCCAGCGCTAGCCTGACAACGCCGCCACACCACATTAGAAAAGGGGCGCGACGGCGCCCCGGATAACACAAGCAGTCGGGCAACAGCCTGGCAATGACGGAGTACAAAAATGAAATTCAAGACCATGAGCGTGCACAGCGGCCAGCGGATCGATCCCCAGACCGGCGCCCTCACCACCCCGCTCTACCAGAGCAGCACCTTCAGCTACTTCAACGCCCAGGCGGGCAAGGAGCGCTTCGCAGGTCAAGCCCCCGGCTTCATCTACAGCCGCTTTGGCAACCCTACCACCGCCGAGCTGGAGCAGAAGCTGGCAGCCCTCGAAGGTGCAGATGAGGCACTGGTGGTGGCCAGCGGCATGGCGGCGGTGAGTGCCATCATGTATGCCCTGGCCGACAGTGGTGATGAAGTGGCCTATATCGGCCCCCTCTACGGCGGCACCGATGCCTTCCTCAAGCAGACCTTCAGCCGCGCCGGCATCAAGATCACCGCCTACGAGAGCGATCAGGCGCTGCTGGCCAACATCCGCCCCGCCACCAAGGTGGTACTCTTTGAAACCCTGACCAACCCCACCCTCAAGGTGGTGGATCCGCGGGTGGTGGTGGAGGCGGCCCGCAAGGTGGGTGCCATCACGGTGTGTGACAACACCTTCCTCACCCCCTATCTGCTGCGCCCGCTCGAGCTTGGCATCGACATCGTCATGCACAGCGGCACCAAGTACCTGGGCGGTCACGGCGACATCATCGCCGGGGTGGTGGCGGGCTCTCACGCGCTGATGAAGTCGATTCGCACCGTGGCCCTCAAGCACATCGGCTCCCCCATCGGCCCGCAGGAGGCCTACCTGCTGCAACGGGGGGTCAAGACCCTGCCCCTGCGCATGGATGCCCACCTGCACAACGCCCAGAAGGTGGCTGACTTCCTGGCCGCCCATCCGGCGGTGAAAAAGGTGATCTACCCGGGCCTTGCCAGCCATCCGGGCCACGATGCCCTCGGCGCCTTCGCCAGCGGCTTTGGCGGCATGGTGAGCATCGAGCTGGAAGGCGGGTTTGAGCGCTGCGCTACCCTGCTCGACAACCTGCAACTCTTCGTGCAGGCGGTGAGCCTCGGCGATCTCGAGAGCCTCGCCTGCCATCCGGCCAGCACCACCCACGCCGCCATGGACGAGGCGAGCCGCCTCGCCGCCGGGGTCAATGACGACCTCATCCGCTTCAGCATCGGGGTGGAAGATGCCGACGATCTGATTGCCGATCTGGCCGCCGCCCTGGCCCTCCTCTGATATCCAGTAGCGATCCGGGCGAGTGACGCAATAAAAAAAGGGAAGGCAATGCCTTCCCTTTCTCTTTTCTGCCCGGCGCCCTCATCAGGCGTCGTGGTAATCCTGGCAGGCGCTCAGGGTGTTCTCCATCAGGCTGGCGACCGTCATGGGGCCCACGCCCCCCGGTACCGGCGTGATGAAGGCGGCGTGATTACGCGCGGTCTCATACTCCACATCTCCCACCAGGGAGCCGTCCGCAAGGCGGTTGATGCCCACGTCGATCACCAGGGCACCGGGTTTGACCCACTCCCCCGGAATGAAGTTGGGCTTGCCCACCGCCACGACCAGCAAGTCGGCCCGGCGCACCTGGGTCTCCAGATCCTGGGTGAAGCGGTGACAGGTGGTGGTGGTGCAACCGGCCAGCAGCAGCTCCAGCGTCATGGGACGCCCCACGATGTTGGAAGCCCCGACCACCACCGCATACAGACCGTGGGTCTTGACGCCGGTGGTCTCGATCAGGGTCATGATCCCCTTGGGTGTGCAGGGTCGCAGCGCCGGGATGCGCTGGGCCAGACGACCCACGTTGTAGGGATGGAAGCCATCAACGTCCTTGTCGGGACGAATGCGCTCCAGCACCTGGGTGGTATCGCAGTGGGCCGGCAAGGGCAACTGCACCAGGATGCCGTCCACTTCAGGATCCTCGTTGAGCTGGTCGATCAGGGACAGCAGCTCCGCTTGTGTCGCCGTGGCGCTGAGGTCATAAGAGCGGGAGACAAATCCCACCTCTTCACAAGCGCGACGTTTGCTGCCCACATAGACTTGGGAGGCCGGATCCAGCCCCACCAGGATCACCGCCAGACCCGGTGCCCGTTTCCCCTGCGCCAACCGCTGTTGGACTTGCGCGGCGACCTGATTGCGAATCGTTTGCGCAACCTGTTTTCCATCAATGATTTTGGCAGACATCGTTCTTCACTCACCATGTGTTCAACTGCGGCGCATTGTCGCATTTTTTTGGCGCGGGTGTTAGCGGCTCTCGCAGGGAGGGCAATAAGTAGGCACTTGAATTTACTGGCGGAAAAAGTCGTTGACGCTGACTTTGGCGCTTGGGTATGATGCCCGCCCGTTGTCCAGTGGTGCCGCCGAAGGTATGCTGGATGGCGAATTTTCGGTGATTAGCGCAGCCCGGTAGCGCATCTGGTTTGGGACCAGAGGGTCAAAGGTTCGAATCCTTTATCACCGACCAGGTTCATCGGGAAATCCCCGGATTTCTTGATACAACGCGCCCTTAGCTCAGTCGGATAGAGCAACGGCCTTCTAAGCCGTGGGTCGCAGGTTCGAATCCTGCAGGGCGCGCCATTTAAAATGTGTTTTAAATCATTGAGTTATTGATGAAGAGTGTGACTTATCGTCCATTCGGCAGATTATCTCAGGATGACCTTGGCCAGGCCTTGGCAGACACAAAATGGCGATGATTTCAGTGGTGGTTGTAGCTCAGTTGGTAGAGTCCCGGATTGTGATTCCGGTTGTCGTGGGTTCGAGCCCCATCAGCCACCCCATTATTTCTCTGTTGTTGCTATCTGTCGCGTAAGAAAGGCTTTAATATGGCCAGCAACTCATCTGCAAGGCAGACTTCGCGCTATTTATGCGCGGCGATAAACCGGCCCCGCGCCAGTTTTTTTGTTTTAGCGAACAAAATAACGCCTATGGAGGCGGCCTATGTCTCTTCGTAATCCAGCTCGCAAGCAGCCCGCTCGCCAGCCCTCCCCCACGACGGGTAACCCCGCCCTCGATCTCTTCCACCGCAACTGGCAAGCGCTCGAAAAGCTACAGGCAAAAATCGACAAGCAAACCCTCAACGGCCGCGATATCTATCAGCGCTTCACCAGCGACATCGAACCCCTTGAGCGTCAACAATGCGAGCTCATCTTTGCCCTCACCAAGCGACTGACCGACTTTACGGCTCGCAAGAGCTTTACCCAGTGGCAACGGGAGACCTTGCACCACTGGATCCACGATCTCATCAACTATCTCGAGTCCAATCCGTTTCGTGGCGAGATGGATTTGGCCCCCCTCTATCACCAAATCCAAACCAATACCGCCCTGCACATGGATGACGAACAGCTCGACTATCAGTGTGATGAACTTACCCATATGCTGATGGAAACTTGTGGTCACTGCCCCGAAGACATCGACACCTTGCGCGATATGGTCAAAAACCCCGCTCTGTTGCACGAGTACCTGATAAACGCGGCGAAGCAGAAAATGGCCAACGGGAGTGACACCGCTGGTGAGGAAGAGGATGCCCTCTTCGACGATGATGAGTTGTTTGCCGATGAGTCCCCCTTCGGCGCTGAGCAGCAAGATGCTTTTGCCCACACGCGCACCCGTCGTGAGCAAGAGGAAGAGATGCGCATCGAACAGCTGTTCAGCAAATCCAGCCTCAAGCAGCTCTATCGCAAGCTCGCCCTGGCGCTGCACCCGGATCGGGAACCCGACCCCGCCATGCAGGCGGAAAAGACCCGCATCATGGGCCAACTCAGTCAGGCTTGGGAAAACAAAGAGATGTTCACCCTGTTACAGCTGGCCCACGCTCACCTACCCGAGTTCGATAACCTGCTCAGTGACGAGAACCTCGCTTACCTCAACCCGATGCTGAAACGCCAGCTACGCGAGCTCGAAGTCAGCTACTACGGCGGGCAAGACGGGCTAATGGGCGCGGTGCTGCACAAATTCAAGCAATCATCCAAGAAAAAGACCGAGCAGGCCTTTGCCGAACATCGGGACTATTTGCTGCGTGATATCGACCACCTGACTGCCCAGCTGGCCGAGATCACCACCCTGCAGACCCTCAAACCCTATCTGGCGGCCCGCTGGGATCAGCAGCAAATAAGGTGGCGTGAGGAAGAGGACGATATGGAATGGCTGTTTCGGTAACGGCCAGCGCTGACCGACCATCTCCCCAAACAATCAAGGCGCCACTGGCGCCTTGATTGCTTTCACGCTGCTGGTTTTTACACTGCTTGTTTTTACACTGCTTGTTTTTACACTGATCGTGCTATCGGATAGCCAGCCTTAAATCAGGGTCACCTGACGCGCTTTGGCATCAGGCGCCAGCGCCTGTTCCTCATCGTGGATAGTTGTGAAGGGCTCAGGGGAAATGGCGGCTGCCGATGCGATTTTGCGCTGCTGATATTGGGCCAGACGCAAGTCCAGCAGCTCTTGCACCATGCGATGCAGAGGATCGATATCCTCCTCACTCACCGCGAAGCGTGGGCAGAAGCGATCCTCCCTTACCTCGAACCAGTACTCCCCCTTGGCGCCTGGATTGCCGCCACTGCTGAACTTGATCGGATTGCTCTTCCAGTAACTGAGCCAAGCCGGGCTGTCGGCGCTCAGGGCTTGCTGCTTGACCGGTAGATCGAGGCGGGCCAGCTCGGGATGCCGCTCAAACAGGTAACGGGAGTGGCTGGCCAGCGCCGCCAAGGTGGGTGGCTCACGCAGGCCGTCGAGTTCGAGCAGCGCCAATAGCAGGATCAACTTGAAACTCTTGGTGAGCGCGGTGTGCTCCACCCCCGAACGCAGAAAGTCGCCGTGCCGGTTCAGCACGCGCAGCTCCTCCTCCCCCAGATCACCCGCTTGGGCGAGCAGCTCAAACCAGCCCCCCTGTTTTTGGGTATCGAAACGCAGTTGCTCACCCAGCCGGACTGCCCAGGTTTGCCGCGCGGTGGGGCGATAGCCGAGGTGCTCTTTGAGGGTCTGATAGGTCTCAATCAGAGTCGGTTTCTGCTGCTTTTTTAACAGCGCCAGCAGCGGAAGCAGCTTGGGATCCAGATTGATAAAACAACCTGCCGCCAGCGGCATCGCCCTGTTTGCGTGCGTTGGTGGGCGGGTCAATTGCGTTTGCAGCAGCTGGGGCTTGTAGAGACACGCCTTGTGATTGCCCACCAGATCGATCACCACCAGGCGTTCTTTGCCTTGATAGAGGCGCAAGCCCCGCCCCAACTGTTGCAGGAACACGATGCGCGACTCGGTGGGACGCAGCATCAGCACGGTATCGATGGCGGGCAAGTCGGTGCCTTCGTTGAACAAATCTACCGAGAAGATGATATCGAGCTCGGCGGCGGCCAATTGCTCCTGGGCGGCTTGTCGCCCCTGACGGGAGCCCGCATAGACGGCTACCGCCCGCACTCCGGCTTGCTGGAAGACGCTGGCCATAAAATCGGCATGACGGGTCGAGATGCAGAAGGCCAGCGTGCGCTGCTGGCGTAAACGTCGCCACTGGCTAAGGGCGTGCTGAGCCCGCTTCTGACTGGCGAAGGCACTCTCCAGCGCATGGGGGTAAAACTGACCGTTGCGCCAAGGCAGCGCGGCATCATGTACAGGATCTTTAGCTACAACCAATTGAAATAGATAGAAAAAAGGCTTCGTTTGTGATCTGATTTAATCG
>NZ_JAPCIY010000106.1:0-9004 GCF_027707645.1 Aeromonas sp. QDB30
GGCGTGCATCGAGAAGACAGATTATCCCATCCCGGCAGAACTGATGCCGTCAACCCCGTCCTGGTGAATAGATACTCACCGGCTACTTGGCAGAGTGGCATCGCTCGAACCGTCCTCCTGCCTTCAGGGGCGCCGAGCCGCCAAAAAAACGGGGCCCGAGGTGTCCCCCGGGCCCCGCAAGCAGATGGCGTGCTTAGATGCTGGATTTGACGCTGACGAACTCGGGGTAGGCATCGATGCCGCACTCGTGGACATCCACACCCATCATCTCTTCCTCTTCGCTGACCCGCAGGCCCATGGTGGCCTTGAGCAGGCTCCAGACCACGAGGGAGACGACAAAGACCCAGCCGAAGATGGTGGCAGCACCCAGCAACTGGGCACCGAAGGTGGCGCTCGTGTTGGAGAAGGGCACCACCATCAGGCCGAACAGGCCGCAGACGCCGTGTACCGAGATGGCACCGACCGGATCATCGATCTTCAGGCGATCGAAGGCGACGATGGCGTAGACCACCAGGGCACCGGCCAGGGCGCCGATCAGGCTGGCGAACAGCGGGCTGGGGGAGGCCGGGTCGGCGGTGATGGCGACCAGACCGCCGAGGGCGCCGTTGAGGATCATGGTGAGATCCGCCTTGCCCCAGGTGAGCTTGCTGACCAGCAGGGCGCCGACCACACCGGCGGCCGCGGCGGCGTTGGTGTTGACGAACACGGTGCCGATGGCGGTGGCGTCAGCGGCGCTGGAGAGCGCCAGTTGGGAGCCACCGTTGAAGCCGAACCAGCCCATCCAGAGGATCAGGGTGCCCAGGGTCGCGAGCGGCAGGTTGGAGCCGGGGATGGGGTAGATCTCCCCTTGCTTGCCATATTTGCCGCGACGGGGGCCGAGCAGCAGCACGGCGGCCAGGGCAGCGGCAGCGCCCGCCATGTGGACGATGCCGGAGCCTGCGAAGTCGGAGAAGCCCGCCTCTTTCAGGAAGCCACCGCCCCAGCTCCAGTAGCCTTCCACGGGGTAGATGAAGCCGGTCATCACCACGCAGAACAGCAGGAAGGACCAGAGCTTCATCCGCTCTGCCACCGCACCTGAGATGATGGAGGTGGCGGTGGCGACGAACACCACCTGGAAGAAGAAGTCGGAGTGCAGGGAGTGGCCCGCGTCGTCCGCCTGGCTGCCCATCAGGCTGCCAAAGCTCGGCAGCCAGCCGCCGGCGCTGTTGTCCACGTACATGATGTTGTAGCCGACCAGCAGGAACATGATGCAGGCGATGGCATAGAGCAGGATGTTCTTGGTCAGGATCTCGGTGGTGTTCTTGGCGCGGACCAGGCCGGCTTCGAGCATGGCGAACCCGGCGGCCATCCACATGACCAGCACGCCGGAGATCAGCAGGTAGAAGGTGTCGAGTGCATAGCGCAGCTCGCTGACGGATGTGATCAACTCTTCCATGTCGTATTCCTCAGTTCCAGTCGTATCAAAGGGCGTCTGCGTCGGTCTCGCCGGTGCGGATGCGCACGGCGGCCTGCAGGTCATAAACGAAGATCTTGCCGTCACCTATCTTGCCGGTGTGGGCGGCCTTGCTGATGGCTTCGATGATCTGCTCGACGTTGTCGGCCAGGGTGGCGATCTCCAGCTTTACCTTGGGCAGGAAATCCACCTGGTATTCGGCACCCCGGTACAGCTCGGTGTGCCCCTTCTGGCGGCCAAACCCCTTGACCTCGGAAACCGTCAGCCCCTCGACGCCGAGGTTGGCGATGGCTTCGCGCACGTCGTCGAGTTTGAACGGCTTGATGATGGCGGTGATTAATTTCATGCAATATCCCCAATCCTTGTGGTTCACCCAGATAAAGGCAAATATTGCGCCAGAAAAGTATTTTTCTTTTTATTCATACACTTACTTATTAATCGCAGCCCTGGTCAGCGAGGCTTGCCCAATATGGGCAGGGCTGCGCCAAAGGTGTGCACCGCCGTGGTGCAATCTGGCCGGCAGAAGAACGGAAGGGAGCGTGACGGCGCGCAAGACTCGAAAGTGTGCGGGCTGCTACTGTTGTTCAACAAGAGAGCAACCTGGCCGATAACCAGTCATGACGGGGTGTCGAGGCCAGTCGCCCCCTTGAAGGCTCGACCGGCAGGCCCGGTTTTCCCGCCAGGTCAACAAGCGGATCCGTGGCGCCGAGTAGCAGAACAAGGAAGGTTTTCATGCTGCATGACAATGAGATGACAAGGCAACCGGCCCTCGACGAGGCCGTGATGAGCGGCATGCTGGAGGTCGTGAGCGACGGTCTCTGGGACTGGAATGCCAACACCGGCTATGTCCATCGCTATCCCGGCTGGTATCAGATGCTGGGGTATGAGCCACACTCCCTCGACAACACCGTCTTCACCTGGGAGAACCTGATCCACCCGGACGATCTGGCGCAGGTCATGGAGAGCTTCGATGCCTGCCTGAGCGGGCGGGCGGCGGACTACCGGGCCGAATACCGCTGCCGTTGCCGTAACGGTGACTACCTCTGGGTGGCGGATTGCGGCCGCATCGTCGCACGCAACCCGGACGGCAGTGTCGCCAGGATGGTGGGGGCACACCGCAACATCCACGTCCAGCGGGAACTCTACGCCAGGCTGGAGCTGCAAAACCGCACCCTGGAGCAGCAGGTGGCGCAGCGTACCGCCGAACTGGAGCGGCTCAACCAGGCATTGCAGTTCCAGGTGGAGGAGAACCGCCGCCTGGCGGAGACGGACTCCCTGACCGGCGCGGCCAGCCGCTATCGGCTGGAGCAGGCGGTGCGGCTGGAGCATGAGCGCGCCAAGCGCTTCAAGGAGCCCTTTGCCGTGATCGCCATGGACGTGGACGACTTCAAGCAGATCAACGATCGCCATGGCCACGGGGTGGGGGACCAGACCCTGATCGATATCGTGCAGCTGACCCGGGGCTGCATCCGCGAGATCGATCTGCTGGCCCGCTGGGGGGGTGACGAGTTCATGCTGGTGCTTCCCAATACCCGGTTGCCCGACGCCCGGGTGGTGGCCGAAAAGCTGAGGCAGCGCCTGAGCCATGCCAGGGTCAAGGGGAGCGAGCCCGTGACCTTGAGTTTCGGGCTGGTGGAGTCCGACCCCGACGAGCAGGTGTCCCACCTGATGGCACGGGTCGACAGGGCGCTCTACCGGGCCAAGCTGGCGGGCAAGGACCAGCTCAGCGGCTGACAAGGGCACTGGTCGGAGCCGCTACGGGGCTTTTCCCCCCCGAATACGGCTTGACCAAGGGATTTTCTTGACTCCAATTCATCCCGCTGGTTTCATGCGCGCTCTTTTCATTCTTGCGAGATGTATCTTCATGAAAAAGTCCTTGCTGATTGCCCTGACCGCCCTGCCTCTGGTTGCCCACGCCGGCCTGATGGATTCCCTGACCGACACCGTGACCAGCAGCGTCACCAGCACCGCCAAAGAGATGGCTGGCAACGCCATGGACACCGCTTCCAACGAAGCGATCAAGAAGGCCCTGGACATCAAGGAAGGCGGCTCCAACAAGCAGGCCATCAAGGACAAGCTGGGCGCCCCGGCCAGCACCAAGACCGACGCCGGTCTGGAAGTGTGGACCTATGACCTGGACGCTCTGAACAAGGCCTCCCCGCTGCTGGCCGAGACCACCAAGTCCCTGCTGAAAGACTCCGAAGTGGCCCAGAAGAACGTGGTCATCAAGTTCGAAGGCGAGACCGTGAAGACCCTGAACCTGGCCAACAAGGCCTGAGTCCTGGCAAAGTGAATGAAAAGGGGCCCGAGGGCCCCTTTTTGCTGTCTGGTGTTCAGGCTCACACCTTGAAGCGGTGTACCAGGGCCAGCAACTGGCGGTTGGACCCCAGCAGGGTGGCGGCGCTCTGCTCCGTGTTGCCGCCGTTCTCCACCAGGAGGTTCAGCATGTCGCGAATGCTCACCATGTTGCGGTTGATCTCCTCGGTCACCCGGCTCTGCTCCTCGGCAGCGGTGGCGATCTGGCTGCTGAGATCGTGGATCTGCACCACGGCGTCGGCCATGGTGTCGAGGCCGCCGGTGACCTGCCCCGTGGTGTCGGCCGCCGCCTGGCAACTGCGCTTGGTCTGCTCCATGGCGACCACGGCCTCGGCGACCCCCTGGGTGAGCCGTGACAACATGCTGCCCACTTCGGCGGTGCTGTTCTGGGTGCGTGCCGCGAGGGCACGCACCTCGTCGGCCACCACCGCGAAGCCCCGGCCCTGTTCACCGGCCCGGGCCGCCTCGATGGCGGCGTTGAGCGCCAGCAGGTTGGTCTGGGCGGCGATGCCGCCGATCACCCCGAGTACGCTGCCGATCTGCTGGGCATCTTCCTGCATCTCCAGCACCTTGGCGGCGGCGAGATCCACCTCGTCGATGAGGGCCACCACGCTGGCGGAGGCCGACCCCACCACCTTGCGGGAGCTGGCCGCCTGACCGTTGGCGGCCTCGGTGAAGCTGGCGGAGTCGTTGGCGTGGCGGGCAACGCTGTCGGCGGTGGAGCTGAGTTCGTTGAGGGCGGTGACGACCTGATCGGTTTCGCTGGCGTGTTCTCCCAGGATCCGCCTGGCCTGCCCGGTCTGCTGATCGAGCTGGGCCAGCTCGCGGGTGATGAGGTCGGTAGCGGCGGTCACCTGCACCATCATTTGTTGCAGGAAGGCGATGAAGCGGTTGACCGACAGGGCGATGTTGTCCAGCTCGTCATGCCCTTTGACCTCGATGCGGGCGGTCAGATCGGCGTCGCCGGCGCTGAGGGCGTCGATGTTGAGTTTGAGAGTCTGCAGGCGGCTGCCAAGCTGGCTGATGGCCAGCACCATGAGCACGAACAGCAGCCCCGCCAGGGGGAGCTGGATGCTCGCCAGGGTGGCGAGCACATCCCGGCTGTCCTGGGTCAGGGTGCGGGTCGGCAGGGCGGTGGCCAGCAGCCAGGGGGTCCCTTCGATGGCCTCCATCAGCAGGGTCTGTTCCTCACCCTGATCCTGGAAGGTGGTGCGCAGCTGCCCCTTGCTCGCATCCTGGCCCAGCAAGCCGCTGATGGCGAGGGCGAAGGGATAGTCGGCGTGGGCGGAGAGGTTGCCGAGCACCACATCCCCGGTCAGACGGGCGTTGCGACTCAGGATCTTGCCGTCAGCCTCGATGATCATCACCTGACCGCCGATCTCCTGCTCTTTCTTGGCCACCAGGTCGTTGAAGAAGCCCAGGGTGACGTCTATGGTCGACACCCCGTAGAGTGCACCATCCTGGTAGATCCCCATGGCACAGTTGGTTCTCGGCTGCTGGCTCGCGCCATCCTTGTAGGCGGCGGCCCAGGCACAGACGCCACGGGGCGCCTGCTGACCGGCCTTGTGCCAGGGCTGATCGAAATAGTTGGGCGCCTCTGCCGAGTTCCAGTAGGTGTTGGGAATGAGGGCGTTGGACGCATCCCTGTGGAAGAAGGTGCTGAACTTGGCGCGTCCCGCCTCCCGCTTGTCCGGCAGGGGCCAGATGCCGCCACCGAAGACCATGCCGTTGCCGTACTGGTCGATGAGGGCCGGGAGCTGGGCATCTATCTGCTCGCTCGGCAGTTGTGCCACCAGCTGGGTAATGCTGCGCGACTGGGTCTGCACCCCGTTGAGCTGGTCACGGATGTCGGTCGCTATCTCGCCGACTCGCAGCGCCACGTTCTCCTCCCCCGCTTTTTGCAGGGCGGGGGTGATCCAGATCTGGATGCCGATCACCGTCAGGGCGCACACCAGCGCCATGAAGCCCAGAAAAACGGCGGTATAGCGCCCCTTGATTGTGCCCAGATTCCATCCCATAACGACTCCTGTCCACTGTGTCCGGGATCGTGCCCGCGTCTGTTGTGTGAGGGACCATTATGATTTATTTCGAAAGTGAAACGTTTGTTATCGCTCACATAACATGATGCGGCCAGGCAGGAAAAGGTGAAAAAACGGGGGGGTGGAGACAAAAAAGGGTGGCTTGCGCCACCCTGTCGTTTTCGCCGGTGTCGGGGCAGGGCCCCGCCGGATCACGGGTCTGCTTCGGCAAACCGCTTCATTACGTCGACTTACTGGTTTGCTTATGCGAACTGCTTCATCACCTCGACTTACTGGTCTGCTTCGGCAAACGGCTTCATTACTTCGCTTTACTGGTTTGCTTCTGCGAACTGCTTCATCACTTCGACTTACTGATTTGCTTCTGCGAACTGCTTCATCACCTCGGCATGCTTGATCATGCCGTCGGCACGCAGACCAAGGTTCTTCACGAACTCCGCCTTCTTGGCCGGATCTTCAATCTTGTCGTAGCGCTGTTGCAGATGGGCCTGGATCTGTTCCGGGGTCATGTTCTTCATGCGGGCCATCTTGTCGTGGCGGCCGCCATGATGCTTGCCGCCCATCATGCCGGTACCGTCCATGGGGCAACCGGTCGCCGTGGCCTGGGTCGGTTGCGCGGTGGAGACCGCCTCGCTGGCGGCATAGGCGCCCAGCGGCAGGCCGAGGATCAGGGTGGCGGTCAGCAGGGTCTTGGTCAGCTTTTTCATGGGTAACTCCTGTCGGATGTGTACGGGTAGAGGCTCTTTCGCCTTGGTATCCAGTAAACACCGTGGAAGTGTCTGAAATTTGCCAGTAGAAGCCTATTTTGTAGCAGAGTGTGGCACAGGGGCGTGCTGGCACACTTTGACACAACCCGCCCGGTTGATTTTCGTATAATCGCCCCAGCCCGATAACGGAGAAATGATGATGAACCAAGGCAGCCCTCATATTCTGGTGGTCGATGACCACAGCGAGATCCGCGATCTGCTCAAGCGCTTTCTGGAGCAGCATGGCATGCGCGTCAGTTGCGCCCGGGATGGCAAGGAGATGAAGCGGCTGCTGGATGAGCGGGAGTTCGATCTGCTGGTGCTGGATCTGATGATGCCGGGGGAGGATGGCCTCACCCTGTGCCGCGAGCTCAGGGTCAAATCCCGCCTGCCGATCATCATGCTTACCGCCATGGGGGAGGAGACGGACCGCATCATCGGCCTGGAGATGGGGGCGGACGACTACCTCTCCAAGCCGTTCAACCCGCGGGAGCTGCTGGCCCGCATCAAGGCGGTGATGCGCCGTACCCAGGTAGAGAGCCTGCCCGTGCCGGAGACCCTGACCCGGGATCTGCGCTTCGATCGCTGGCTGCTCGACGTCAATCGCCGTGAGCTGGTGGACGAGGAGGGGGTGGGGATGAGCCTCTCCACCGCCGAGTTCGATCTGCTCAAGGTGTTTCTGGAGCGGCCCCAGCGGGTGCTGAGCCGGGATCAGTTGCTGGATCTGGCCCGTGGCCGGGAGGCGGTGGCCTTCGATCGCGCCATCGATACCCTGGTGAGCCGACTGCGGCGCAAGCTGGAGCGGGATCCCAAGAATCCCGAGCTCATCAAGACCATCTGGGGTGGCGGTTACCTGTTCGCTGCCGACGTGACCCAGGAGTGAGGCCGACATGATCAAGCGCGTCTTCGCCAGGCTGCTGCCCAAGGGGTTGACCGGCCAGATAGTGCTGGTGGCCCTGGCGGGGCTGGTACTGATCCAGTTGCTCAGTATCCAGATCTACCGCTCGGACAGGGAGGAGGCCCTCGGTTACGTCAACAGCCGCAACGCCATGCAGCGGATCATCTCCGTGGTGCGCCTGCTCTCCCTCTCTCCTCCTTCCCTCTATCACGAGATCCTCAAGGCAAGCCGCAGCGAGACCCTGCTGCTGCGTCTGGCCGACGAGCCGTTGCAGCCGGACAACCGCAGCCCCCGCTTCGAGAAGCTGGTGCGGGCCAAGCTCGGCTATCCATCCTCCCTGGCGGTGGAGATCAGCGCCGAGCTGAAGCAGGACATCCAGCGCAGCCGGGCCTGGCAGCACCACAACCGCATGATGAAGGATCGCAACGGCATGCCGCCGCCCCAGGACATGCGGCTCTACGGCTCCATCGAACTGCCCAACGGCGGCTGGCTCCAGTTCAGCTCCCTGGTGGACAAGGAGACGGCGAGCTGGTCCTGGCAGACGACCCTCAACCTGCTGCTGGTGGCGAGCCTGGTGATCGGCCTGATGATCTGGCTGTTCCGCCGGGCGACCCGTCCCCTCAAGCAACTGGCGGCCAACGCCGACAGGCTGGGGCGTGGTGAGGACATCGAGCCCCTGCGCGAGGAGGGGCCCACCGAGATCCGCGAGTCCATCCAGGCCTTCAACCGGATGCACACCCGGCTCGATCGCTTCGTGCAGGACAGAACCCGGATGCTGGCCGCCATCTCCCACGACCTGCGCACCCCCATCACCAGCCTGCGGCTGCGCAGCGAGTTTCTGGCGGACGGGGAAGACAAGGACCGCTTCCAGCAGACCCTGCAGCAGATGGAGCAGATGCTGGCGGCGACCCTGAGCTTTGCCCGGGAGGAGGGGCAGCAGGAGGCGACCCGGGAGCTGGATCTGGTCAGCCTGCTGGAGAGCCTGTGTGACGACTATGCCGACATGGGCCAGCCCGTCACCTGCCTGGCCGAGGGCAAGCAGGTTTACGCCTGCCGGGCCAACACCCTGCGCCGGGTACTGCAAAACCTCATCGGCAACGCCATCAAGTACGCAGGGGGTGCCGAGGTTTCGCTGGTGCGCGGTGACGGCGAGTTGCTGATCCTGGTTCGCGATCAGGGGCCGGGGATTGCGGAGAGCCAGCTGGAGGAGGTGTTCAAGCCCTTCGTGCGCCTGGATGAAGCCCGCAATACCGAGTCGGGCAGCGTGGGGTTGGGGCTCGCCATCGCCCGTACCCTGGTGCACCAGCACGGCGGTGAGCTCAGCCTTCACAATCGCGAGGAGGAGGGGCTGGAAGCGCGGATCAGCCTGCCCCTGTAAGGAACCTGACCAGGAAATGGGGCACCACCAGGGTGCCCTTTTTGCTGGCCGTGGCGAGAGGGAAGCAGGGCAACACGCCGGTCACCCGGAAACGGGCAACAAAAAAGGTTCTTCGCGGGATCTTGGGGAAGTGGAAGTTGACAGACAGGGTGCTGGTAAACTGGCTGTCTCCAAACA
>NZ_JAPCIY010000107.1:0-8980 GCF_027707645.1 Aeromonas sp. QDB30
TTCGACAAGGGTAAGGTGTTCAATCAACGTCATAGCGCGTGCCTCCTGCATGGAGACGCGATTAGATCACAGACGATATGCCTGTTCAAATTTCATTAACAAAGTGCGATCCGGCCCTGGGAGAAGGACGGGGTTGCCACCCTCTGATGCAGGTCACTGAATCGGGCGTGCTGGCGTGGTTAAATAGTCGGCTCACATCTTGCCGGATATTGCTGTGACCATGCCATCTGACCTTCAGCCGCTCCAGCCCTGGCCTGACTATCTGCAGGCATCCTGGCTGCGCTGCGCCCACCAGACCAGTGCCACCCTCTGGCATCCGCCCCACAGCGCCAAGGGGCAGACCTTACAGAGCCTGCGCCAGCGCAAGCGCGACCTGCTCACCACCGGCGAGATGGCCCTCGAAGATCTCTACGAATTTATGGAGGGGCGCCCCTGCGCCCTGCTGCTCACCGACGAGAGCGGCTGCCTGCTGGCCCAGACCGGCCACCCCGACACCCTGCGTGAGCTGGCGGCGCTGGGGTTTGGCCCCGGCGCCTTTTTCAGCGAGGGGCGCATCGGCACCAATGCCATCAATCTGGCGGCGCTGGAGGGCGTGCCGCTCTGCGTCAGCGGTCCCCAGCACTTCAACCAGACCCTCCACCCGTGGCACTGCTGTGCCAGCCCGGTCTACAACAGCAACGGCCGTCAGGTCGCCATCATGGCCCTGATCTGCAAGGTGGAGGCGGCGAGTGCCGGGGATCTGGCGCTCACCGTCAGTGCGGGGCGCGAGCTGGCCCATCTGCTGCAGATGGAAACCCTGATGCAGGAGTCCCAGCACCACCTGAGCGAGCTCTACGCCCTGCTCGATGGCATGGATGACGGCGTGCTGGCCTGGGATCCGCAGGGCCGACTGCGCTACCTCAATGGGCTGGCGGCCAACCGGCTGCGGCTCGATCCGGCGCTCTGTCTCGGCCAGCCACTGGAGCAGCATTTGCTGTTGCCCCAGCGTTTGCAGCTGGCCATCAAGGGGCAGACGCCACTGAGTCATGTGGAGGTGACGCTGGAGCGGCTCGGCGCTCAGGAGGGGGAGTTCATCAATGCGCTGGTGAGCCTAAAGCCGTTGCCGGGGCCGGAGGGGGTCAGCTTTATCGCCCTGCTTCACCCGGTCGACCGCCTGCGGGCCATTCACCAGCTGCGCCAGACGGTGCCTGAACTCTCCGCCTTGGTGGGCGAATCGAGCGCCATGCGCAAGCTGCTGCGCTACGCCCGGCAGGCGGCCCGGAGTCAGGGGCCGATCCTGCTACGCGGCGAGGAGGAGGTGGGCAAGGCCCAGTTGGCGGAGGCGATCCACTTTGGCAGCGAGCGGGCTGCCGGGCCGCTTATTACCCTCAACTGTCAGGCGCTGCCGAGCGAGCGGATGGCGCTGGAGCTGATGGGCTCCGACGAGGCGGGGCAGGAGCGGGCGGGCAAGTTCGAACTGGCCCACGGCGGCACGCTCGTGCTGGAGCAGGTGGAGTGCCTCTCTGCCCCCATGCAGGCGGCGCTGCTGCAACTGCTCAAGACAGGCCGCATCCAGCGCTTCGATTCGGCCCGCATACTGCCGCTCAAGGTGCGGATCATAGCGACCAGCAGCGCCCCGCTGGAGCAACTGGTGCAGGAGGGGTTGTTTGGTCGCCAGCTGCTCTATGCGCTGCAGGCGTGCGAGCTCTGGCTGCCGGGGCTGCGGGAGCGCGCGGCCGATCTGCCAGGCCTTATCAGCCAGCAGCTAGGAGCGCAGGGGCGCGAGCCGGTGCGCCAGTTCAGTCCGGCGGCCCTCGATTGTCTGCTCGCCTATCCCTGGCCCGGCAATCTGGGGGAGCTGCGCAGCGCCGTCGAGCATGCCCTGCTCCATGCCGGTCAGGGGCTGATCCCGCCGGAGGCGCTGCCCGCCGCCATTCGTCACGGCTATCAGCTGGTGGCGAATGAGGTGGTGGGGCAACCGCTGCTCACCCTGGCCGAGCTGGAGCGCCAAGCCATTTTGCGCTGCGCCCACGCCTGCAAGGGACAGGTGAGCCAGATGGCCCAGCACCTGGGCATCAGCCGCACCACCCTGTGGCGGCGGCTCAAGCTGCTCGAGATCGATCCCGCCGACTATCACGGCTGACGGCGACCCGAGCCGTTACCAACCGACCCGCGAAAATGAAAAGGCCCCGCAGTTGCGGCAATGCTGTTCACTTAAGAGAATTTGAGTTCCAGTCCACGTAGTATCAGGACAAAAAATCGAGGGAGGCATGATGCCTCCCTCTTTCTATTGCAAGCCCCGCTGGATAAAGGCTGGAGGAAGATCGACTGGACACAGCCTTGCCCCCTCAACTCAAATCCAATTTATGAATAATCAGTCAAAAAAGTGCTTATCTGAACAGCATTGCCGCAGTTGCGGGGCCTTTTTATATGGCAAGGTCAGCAGTGGCGATGTTACAGCCCCAGCTGGTGGGCAGTGACGATGGCCGCCAGCACATCCTCGGCGGTGACCTTGAACGGCATGTTGTGGATGGTCTCACCCTCGGCGGTAGAGGCCTTGGCCACATCCATCAGGCGCGCCATATCCAGCTCCTTGACCCCCATCATATGCAGGTTGGTCGGCAGGCCAATTGAACGGCAGAAGGCCAGCACGGTTTCGATCTCCGCCATGGGCGCGTTCTCCAGCACCAGCTGCACTAGCGTACCGAATGCGACTTTCTCACCGTGATAGAGGTGGTGACACTCGGCGAGCTGGGTCAGGCCATTGTGGATGGCGTGGGCGGCGGCCAGGCCGCTGCTCTCGAAGCCGATACCACTCAGATAGGTGTTGGCCTCTATGATGTTCTCCACCGCCTTGGTGCAGAGCCCCTGCTCCACCGCCAGCTTGGCCTTGTAGCCATCGGCCAGCAGGGTCTTGTAGCAGAGCTCGGCGATGGCCTGCGCCGCCAGGGTAGAGGCACCACCGGCCATGGTCTGGCAACCGGAGACCTTGTTGGCGCGCGCCTCGAAGTAGGTGGAGAGCGCATCCCCCATGCCGGAGACCAAGAGCCGCACCGGAGCGCGGGAGACCACGCCGGTATCCATGATGACCATATTGGGGTTGGTCGGGATCATCAGGTATTCGCTGAACTGCCCTTCCGGGGTGTAGATGACCGCCAGCGCGCTGGTGGGGGCATCGGTGGAGGCGATGGTGGGCACTATGACCACAGGCACCTTCTGGTAGAAGGCGACCGACTTGGCGGTATCCAGCGTCTTGCCGCCACCTATGCCAATGATGACGTCGAACGGCGTCTGGTTGCAGCGGGCCAGCAGACGGTCGATCTCGGGGCGGGAGCATTCGCCGTTGAAGCAGTCGAGCTCCGGTTTGATGTCCACGCTGTGGAAGCTGGTGGCAACCGTGTCGCCAACCAGCTTGGTGACGAAGGCGTCGGCCAGAATAAGTGGCTTGCTGCCGAGCGCTTTGACGTAGTTGCCGATATTGGCGAGGGCCCCGTTGCCTTGTACGTATTTGCTGGGGCTGATGATAATGCGGTCCATATTCTATACCTCTCTCTAGTTCATAAGACTTCTTTTGAAACTAACAGGGGCGAAGGGGCGGCTGTGCCGGGGAGTCCTTCGTCTTTAAGTGGCGCGGCGGCTGGCCGATAAGGCCGTTGCCGCGCCTTGAAGCAGGCGGGTCAGTCGCCGAAACGTTCCGCTGCCAGCTGCTGGAAGCAGGTCAATGCGGCGGTGGCATCCTCCCCACGCGCCAGCAGGGTGAGCGTGTCGCCCTTACGCACGTTGAGCATGGCGAGCCGGGTCAGGCTGCGGGGATTGGCCTCTTTGTCCCCCTTTTGCAGCTTGAGTTCAGCGGCAAAGGGCTTGAGGGCGGCCACCAGCCGGGCGGCGGGGCGCACATGCAGGCCGTGGGGGTTATCCACTACCACCTCGCAGCGCTGCCAGCCCTCGTCGGCTGCCGGTGCCGTTTCAGTGGCGACCTGCGCATCTGTGGCAGGCAACATGGCTTGCTTGGGCCCTAGGGCGCCGAGCGCCTCTGCGGCCACCTCGTCAAGGCTCATACCTGAACCTGCCGCCACCACGGCGGCAAGGGTGCCCTCAACCAGCGGGGCCGGGCAGAGCCGCACCCGGGCGCTTAACTCGGGGGGCAGCAGTTCGAGGGCGGTTTCGGCGCTGAGCAGAGCGCTGCCCAAATCCATCAGCACCAGTACACCGCTGCCGTCGTCCGCTTCTTCTATCGCACTCATCACGGCGATGGCATCTGTGCCTATGGGGTGGTCGGGGTCATCGACCCCGGCCGCCAGCAGCAGTTTGGCCGGGCTGCCCAGCTGGTCGGCCAGCGCTTTCAATCCGGCCGCCAGCATGGCGCTGTGAGAGACAACTACGATGCCGATCATGTCACAACCTCGCTCTGTCACGCAGGGCGGTCAGCAGCAGCAGGGTCGAGGTAGCCCCGGCATCCTGATGGCCTATGCTGCGCTCGCCCAGATAGCTGGCTCGCCCCTTGCGGGCCTGCATCTGTATGGTGGCCTCGGTGCCAGCTGCGGCAGCGGCCACTGCCTTGTCCAGCGCTTCGTTGAGGGGGAGCTCTTGCTGCTGCGCCTGTTGCAGGGCCGCCAGTGCCGGCCACCAGGCGTCGCACATTGTCTTGTCGCCCGGCTCGGCGCGGCCGCGGGAGACGATCCCCTCGACTCCGTCGCTCAGCATTTTGCCAAGCTGGCTCAGGCTCAGGCTTTGGCAGGCGTCCGTACTGGCCGCCGCTCGAATGAAGAAAGTGCCGTAGAGCGGGCCGCTGGCGCCGCCAACCGAGGAGAGCAGGGTCATGCCGGTGGTTTTCAGCACCTGGCCGATATCCTTGTCTGCCACCGCAGGCAACTTCTCGGCCACCTTGGTAAAGCCGCGCTGCATGTTGAGACCGTGGTCGCCATCGCCGATGTCGGTATCCAGCGCAGTGAGGTAGTCACGCTGCTCGGTGAAGATGTGTTCGCAGTCGAGCAGCCAATTGACGATGTGATGTTTGCTTAGCATGAGAATTAGGGCTCCTTAGCAGCCGCGACGCAGGGCGGGGGTGTGAACGGGGGCATCCCACAGGGTCATCAGCTCGTCGTCCACCTTGAGCAATGTGATGGAGATACCTGTCATGTCGAGGGCGGTGCAGTAGGGACCTATCAGGTTGCGCACCAGATGGATGCCCGCCTCTTCGCACAGGGCCGCGAGGCGACCATAGACACCATACAGCTCTGAAATCGGGGTGCCGCCCAGGCTGTTGACCAGGGCTATGACGCGATCGCCCCGGTTGAGCGGTTCGATGAAGGTGTGCTCTTCCTGCCAGCTGCCGGAGGCTCTGTCCCAATGGCGCAGGGTGCGGCCATAGGGGGTGTTGTCCGCCAGCTCGCTGAACATGTCATCCACCAGGGTATTGAGGTCGGTGAGGGGGCGGCGCGCTATACCGGGTTCGCCGTGGATGCCCACGCCAAACTCCATCTCGTTGTCCGCCAGAGTGAAGGAGGGCTTGCCGGCGGCAGGCACGGTACAGGCGTGCATGGCGACGCCTATGGTGCGGCTCTGGTTGTTGATGCGACGGGCCAGTGCCTCGCAATGGGCCAGGTCATAGCCCGCTTCGGCTGCGGCACCCACCAGTTTTTCGCACAGCACTGTGGTGGCAACGCCACGGCGACCGGCAGTATAGAGGCTGTCTTTGACCGCCACGTCGTCATCGATCAGCGAGAAGCCGACCTTGACGCCATCGCCGTGCAGCAGCTCGACCGCGGTTTCGAAGTTGAGTACGTCACCGGTGTAGTTCTTCACCAGAAACAGCACGCCCGCGCCGCCATCAACGGCCTGACCGCACTCGTACATCTGATCCGGAGTCGGCGAGGTAAAAATCTCGCCGGGGCAGGCGCCATCCAGCATCCCCTTGCCCACCAGACCGCCGTGCATTGGCTCGTGGCCGCTGCCACCGCCGGAGACCAGCGCGACCTTGCCCATCACTGGAGAATCGGCGCGGGTGATGTAGTGGGGTTCGATACGTACCTTGAGCTCGGGGTGGGCGGCGGCCATCCCCATCAGTTGTTCACGGACCACGGCATCGACGGCATTGATCAGTTTCTTCATGGCTCACTCCTTGGCTTGCCACCGCACGGGTGGGCAAATGGTTGATGGAGCCAGTCTAACGGGATAAATCGGGAGAAAAATGACGACCGGTTCGGTTCGGATTTGAAACAGGAGAAAGGCCATTGGCGTTTCAATCTGAAACAGCGAGAGGCAAACGGGCGAGAAACTGTTAGCGGCCTCACAGCCATGAAAAAGGGCCCCGCAGGGCCCTTCGCTACAACCGGAATAAGTGGACGGGTTAGATGGCCCAGCCACCGGCGTAGAAGATCACCAGTGCCGCGGCAATGATGACGGTACCGACGTTGAGTTTCTTCCACTCGGCGGCAAACAGACGACCCACGACCAGCGCCACGAAGCCCAGCATGATGCCGGTCACTATGTTGCAGGTGAGCACGATGAAGACGGCGCACAGCATGCCAGCGAGGGCATCGACCGAATCGCTGAAGTCCAGCTTGGTGACGTTGCCCAGCATCAGCAGGCCGACGTACATCAGGGCCGGTGCGGTGGCATAAGCCGGTACCAGATAGCTGAGCGGCGAGAGAAAGATCATCAGCAGGAACAGCACGCCGACCAGCGCAGCGGTCAGACCGGTCTTGCCACCGGCCGCGGTGCCTGCGGCAGACTCGATGTAGACGGCAGCCGGAGCTCCACCCACTACGCCAGCGACCATGCTGCTGACGGAGTCGGCAGTCAAGGCCTTGCCGCCGCTGATGATGTGTCCACGCTCGTTGATAAGACCCGCCTGACCGGCCACAGCACGGATGGTGCCGGTCGCGTCAAACACGGCTGTCATCACCAGCGCCAGTACGGTCGGAATGACCACAGGATTGAGGGCGCCCAGCAGATCCATGCTGCCAACCAGAGAGCCTTTCTCGCCGGTCAGGCTCGGCATGGCGAAGAAGCCCTGCCAGGTCACTTTCGGGTCAAAGATGAGGCCGAGGATGGAGATGGCGATGATCACCATCAGGATGCCGCCCGGCACCTTGCGACGCTCCAGACCGAAGATGGCGGCCAGACCCAGCACCGTCATGATGACCGGGAAGGAGGTCACCTCACCCAGCTGAACCGGCAGACCGGCCCCTTCGTTCTTGATCACCATGCCGACGCCGTTGGTAGCGATTAGCAGCAAGAACAGACCGATACCTATGCCGGTGCCGTGGGCGATACCGGAGGGCAGGTTATCCAGGATCCATTGGCGCACGCCGGTGACGCTGATCAGGGTAAACAGCACACCCATCAGGAAGATGGCGCCGAGGGCAACCGGAATGCTCAGTCCCTGACCCAGTACCAGACTGAACGCGGTAAAGGCGGTGAGGGAGATGGCGCAACCGATAGCCATGGGCAGCTTGGCCCACAGCCCCATCAGCAGAGAGCCGAAGGCGGCGATCAAACAGGTGGCCACGAAGACGGGGCCTTGCTCAAAACCGGCAGCACCCAGCATGTTCGGTACCACTATGATGCTGTAGACCATGGCAAGGAAGGTAGTCAGCCCTGCCAACAGCTCCTGACGCACACTGCTACCGCGCGCGGAAATGGAAAAATAAGAGTCCAAAAAGCCGCCGTTCCCTGATTGGGCGGCCATATCTTGCTTTGCCATGACATGTCCTGAAAGTGTGAAGGAAATCGTTTGCGTTTGTGGCGCGCAAAATAGGGTAATCCCCCCATTTTTAGGGGCATTCAAAAGTAGAGGTCATGCGGCCTGTGCCAGACGCTGTTTCGGCGTGTAGCCACCCAGCGCCATATTGGGCCGCTCATGGTTATAAACCCACAGCCAGTTCGTGGCAAACTCCTGTAGTTCATTCAGTGACTCAAACAGGTAATGGCCCAGCCAGTCGTAGCGCACCGTGCGGTTAAAACGTTCGATGTAGGCATTCTGCTGCGGATTTCCTGGCTGGATATAGCCCAGGGTTATCCCCTCCTGTTTCGCCCATCGCTTGAGCTCTTCGCTGATGTATTCCGGGCCATTGTCACATCGGATAATGGCGGGCTTACCTCGCCACGTGATCACCTGCTCCAGCGCCCGTTTGACTCGTGAGGCGGGTAAGGAGAAATCCACCTCGATGCACAGCGCTTCACGATTGAAGTCATCGATCACATTAAACAGCCGCACCGTGCATATTCCGGCCGATCATGAACACCAATTCCGATTCAACGTGAACACCATTTCCGGACCAATGTGAACGCTCATTCCGGTTCAACCTGAACACTTCGCCCCTCCTTTCCGGAAACAGTGTTCAACATCCCGGAATCACTGTTCACATTCACCGGAATCATCCTTAACGCATTGATTTAAAAACCTTTGATACGCTCTCCCTTTTGCCAGGGAAGAGCCTATGTCTGCCAAGAGGATTGCAATGCGTAAAATTCGTGAAGTACTGCGACTGCGGCTGGAAGCTGACCTCTCTGTTAGCCAAATCAGTATCTGTACCAAGGTCAGTGTCGGCTCCATCCAGAAACTCCTCAAAAGTGCCCAGGCGCTCGGCCTTACCTGGCCCTTACCTACCGATCTTGATGATGGCCGACTGGCTGCCCTGTTCTATCCGCAGGCCGATACCACCATCTCGGCCCGCCATGTTGTGCCGGATTGGCCCTCTGTCCATCAGGAGCTCAAGCGCAAGGGGGTCTCCAAACAGCTGCTCTGGGAGGAGTACACCCAGCGCTATCCCAATAGCTGTTACAGCTACTCCCAGTTCTGTGACCGTTACAAGTCCTGGTGTCAGTTGCAAAAGCGCTCCATGCGCCAGATCCACAAGGCGGGGGAAAAGCTCTTTATCGACTACTGCGGGCCCACGGTGCCCATCGTGTCGCCGACCACGGGTGAGGTCCGTCAGGCACAAGTCTTTGTCGCCGTGCTCGGTGCGTCCAACTACACCTTTGCCGAGGCCACCTG
>NZ_JAPCIY010000108.1:0-8893 GCF_027707645.1 Aeromonas sp. QDB30
CAGCGGGGCTGACGCCCCGGCGAAATTCCCCTCCCACCTACGTCGGAGGGAGTCCCCTTTCGCATTTAAGATGGGTCCTCCGTGAAACGAGCTGCCAGTGTAGCGGGCCGCCGCCGCTTTGACAGCACCGGGATCACAACCTCGGGGTTTCCTTTGCATCAGGCATGATGGCGGGAGCGCTCGCCCTTGGGGTCAGGGCAGGGTCACTCGGAAGGGGCGACCACGGCCTCCTCTCCCCTGGCGGTGCGTTTCAGTTGCCCCATGAATTGCTTGAAATGGGGGAGAAACCCCTTGAACAGCTCCTCTTTGCGATGCTGCATCATGACTTCGCCAAACAGCTTCAACCCGACGATAAACGCCTGATGTTCCTGCTCCGACATGGGCAGCTTCCCCTTGCTGAGCGCCAGGATGGCAAAGATGTCGTCGTGATTCTGGCAGTCGAACTGCAACGGGGGCACATCGCGGTCCAGCGCCTGGACCTGTACACGATAGCTGTGTGGCATCTTTCATCTCCTCTCGGGCTGGGCTTTTGCCCATATGGTTGATAAAATCAATTAAACCCTTTTAAGTTGACTTTATCAACCATGAAGTTGTCAAACCGTCTCTTCCGGATCCTCGATCAGTACAAAATCGCCATGGCGCAGCATTTCCGGGCACAGCAGATCGCCCTTAGCCCCCTCCATTACAAGGTGCTGCAACTGATCCATGCGCTGGATCCCGCCACGCCGCAGCTCATCGCACAGCGATCGGGCCGCGACAAGGCGCAGGTGACGCGCCTGCTGCAGGAGATGGAGAAACAGGGGCTCATCGAGAAGCGGCCCCATCCCACTGACAGACGCAGCATCTGTCTGGCCTTGACCCCGCTGGCCTGCGAGCGGGTCAACCAGGGGGAGCAGGAGGCAGCACGGCTCGACGAACGGCTGTGTTCCCTGCTGACGCCGGCGGAGATAGCGCAGTTGCAGCAACTGCTGGACAAGATAGAAAAAGGGCTTGAGTCGACCGATTAGGGTTAGCGTCAGGGGGGCCGCTGCCTGATTTGTGGCCAACCAGCGCGGCCTGCGCTGGCGGCGCCTTGTGAGCCACTCCCGGAGATGGTATCACTGGCCCCACTCTCCCCTTCCCGCCGAGGCGCCATCGTGATCACCCTGATTAAAGAGTCCGACCAGTTGAAAATGCCCTGGAAGAACAGGCAGGGCACCACGGCCCAGATCCTGATCTCCCCCCCTGGTTCGACCCTGGACAAGCTCGACTTTGACTACCGGCTGAGCTCGGCCCCCATCAAGGAAGCAGGGAGTTTCTCCCGCTTTCCCGGCTACCAGCGCATCCTGCTGCCCGTCAGCGGTGCCGGTTTCGTGCTCAACGGCCACCCCTACGCCACCTTCGAGGCGGCCCACTTCAGCGGGGATGACGAGACCCGCTGCGAGCTGCTGAAAAAAGAGGTGACGGATCTCGGGCTCATCTACCACCCGGCGCGCATCAGCGCCAACGTGCGGGTGCTGAACCTGCCCTTCCCCCTCAGCCTCACCCTGGAGGCGGACAAGTGCTACCTCTGCCACCTGCTGGAGGGCCAGCTCACCGTGCAGGGGCAACAGGTCGCACCGGGCGAGACCCTGGTGGTGCAGGGGGAGGAGAGCATCCGCTTCGAGTGTGGCAAGAAGACCACCCTCGCCTTCTTTACCCTGCAAGCAAACGTACAATAACCGCAGCCCATTTATGACTAGGCCAAAAAATCATCTGCAGATTGATATTTGGCCTCATGGGAGTAGCATGGGTCTCTCTGGTTTATGTGATGAGAGATCCTATGCAATACACATTGGACGGATTTGAAGCACCACCTGAGCTCAGTACTGAAGAAGAAAAAAGCAATCAACAGTTGCAGACAAAAATAAGGGGCATCTTAGAGGAATTTAAATATGCAGAAGGAAATAACCTTGCTATTCCCAAGACGTTCAAGACTAGAGTCCCCTACGAAGATCTGTATGGATTGAAAGCCTTTAGTGCTTTTGTCATTAACCATCCACTCGATGGCTTGACTAGAGTGGAACCTCACCAACAACAGGTTTCAGGCTCAGTTGACCGTAAGTTTCCTTTCTTTTTACAAAGTGCCCATAAAGCACCAGAACCTAATGTCATTATCTTGATTGAAGGCCAAGGGCACAAAAAAGCAGCATTCGAATGGTTGAAGTCTGAAGCAACGAAGTGCGCAGAAAAGAATATCAAATGCTATGACCTGGCGGAGTTTACCCTCTGGCTATAAGGGTCAAAACAAAAAGCCGGGATACCCCGGCTTTTTCCTGTCAGGCCATGGCGGCCTACCCCACCTTGAAGCTGCCCTTCATCAGGGCGAAGTGGCCCGGGAAGGAGCAGAAGAAGGTGAGATCCTTGCCCGCCAGGCCGTCGGTCTTGAAGGTGACGCTGGTGCTCTCGCCGCCCCCCACCAGCTTGGTGTGGGCCAGGATCCTGGGGTCATCCTTGGGCAGGTAGTCGTGATCGACCCCGGCGCTCATGCCGGCGGTGGCGATGGCCTGATAGTCGGCGGTGTTGGCCAGCACCCAGTTGTGGCCCATGTTGGCCACCGGTAGCTTGCCCGTGTGATTGAGGGTCACCGTCACCTCCTTGCAGGTGGCCGGCACGTTCATCGCCGTCTGGTTGAACTGCATGGCGTCATTGCCTTCGATCACCAGTGCGCACTCGTCGGCCAGGACCGGGGTGGCGAGGGAGCCAAGAAGCAGCAGGGTTAACACCTTTTTCATCACGTTCTCCTTTGATTGACGAAGGATGACAGCACAGGCATCTCGCCCCCGTGGGTGCGACTCGCAAAGATGCTGTCAGGATCGATCTTCATTGTATTCAAATGTCGCCGAAGGACGACCGCTTTTGGGCCAGCCTGCGGGCCCGGTCACTTCTTTTCTCCCGACCCTGGGCCCAAAGCGGGTTGATCAAATTCCCCTCCGGCTTAATTATTTGCGGCCTTCCCGCCCACGGCCACTCGCCAACACCACAGCCGTTGGCTAAGCTGCTCCCCCGTCGATGACTCCCGCGAGAATGAGAGATGAAGTTCCCCTTTGCGCCTGCGCTGGCGCGCACCCTGCTGCTCTCCCTGATCCTGCTGCTTGGCGCCTGCCAGCCGGCCCCGACCCAGACCCGCATCCAGGGCAACACCATGGGCACCTATTATGCGGTGACCCTGAGCGACCCCTTCCCCGGCGGACAGGGGGCACTGCAACAGGAGGTGGAGGCGCTGCTGGCACGCCTGAACAAGGAGATCTCCACCTATGATCCGGGCTCCCTCATCTCCCGCTTCAATCAGGGAACGGGGCAGCCCCCCCAGGTCATCCCGGCCACCATGGCGAAGATTGTGCAACAGGGGATTGACGCCGGGCACCTCACCCGGGGGGTTCTCGATGTCACCGTGGGCCCCCTGGTCAATCTGTGGGGATTCGGGCCGGACAAGCGCCCGGTCAGGCGGCCCGGCGCAGAGCAGATCGCCAAGGCGCGGGAGCGGGTCGGCATCGACAAGCTCACCCTGACCCCCGAGGGGGATCACTTCCTGCTCGGCAAGGCTATCCCAGACCTCTATCTGGATCTCTCCACCCTGGGCGAGGGGGCAGCCTCCGACGAGATAGCCGGGCTGCTGGAGCAAAAAGGGGTCCACAACTACCTCATCGAAGTGGCCGGGGCGGTGCGCAGCAAGGGGCACAACGACAAGGGCAATCCCTGGCGGGTGGCCATCGTCGAGCCCTCGGACAGACCGGGCGCCATCGAGGACGTGGTGACCCCGAACGGCATGGCGGTGAGCACCGCCGGCAGCTATCGCAACTATTACGAGCTCGACGGCAAGCGCTACTCCCACATCATCGATCCCGCCACCGGCGAGCCCGTGACCCACAAGCTGGTCTCCGCCACCGTCATCACCCCCACGGCCCTGGAGGCCGATGCCCTCGACACCGCCCTCATGGTGATGGGTCCCGAGCGGGCGATGACCTTTGCCAAGGAGCACAAGCTGGCGGTCTATCTCATCGAGAAGACCGCCACGGGCTTTGCCGCCAGCCACACCCCCGAGTTTGCCCCCTATCTGGTGCGCAAGCAGCCCTGAATGACGAGGCCCCGCATTGCGGGGCCTCGTTCACTGACCGCCTATTCGATGGGGATGCGGTGGGGCGCGGGGCTGGCCGCCTGCTTGGGCAGGCGCAGGGTGAGGATGCCGTTGTCAAAGCGGGCGCTCACCTGCTCTGGCGACACCTCCACCGGCAACTCGACGCTGCGCGACACGCTGCCATAATAGCGCTCGCTGCGCAGGGCCCGTTCATCCTTGTTCTGGCTGTCAAACTGGCGGATCTCCGCCTTCAGGGTCACCAGCTTGCCGTGCACGTCCACGTGGATGTCCTCCTTCGCCACCCCGGGCAATTCCGCCTGCAGCAGGTAGTCATCCCCGCTCTCCCGCAGATCCAGCTTGATCTGGCCGGGCAACGGGTCCCCGTGCAGGGGACGGATGTAGAAGCCGGAGGCCATGTCGTGGAACAGGTCATCAAACAGGCTGGTGCGACTCGGTAGCAAACTCATCTGATCCCTCCTTGTGAGCGGGCAAGGGAGCAGACGGGCACCCTGCCCTCTGCTGCCTCCCGCATGCTGACGCTCTTCAAGTCTAAAAACCGGGACAGCGCCTGCCAGTGCCAACTCGCCTTCCATTGACCGGGATCAAAGGCAAGACACCCTTTTTTTCACCCAAGGTCTGCGGGAAAAACCGGGGGGCCTCCCCATGTGCAATTGCCTGCCTGCGGACTTTGGTGGCACACTTCTCCCACCAGCCCGTAGCGCCTTGATGCCAGACAGATGCAGACACCGGACTCCGTACCCGAGAAGAAACCCCAGCCCAAGCCCAAGCGCATCCTGCTGGTCAACGAACAGCGTTCCTTCCAGATGATGATGAAGGCGATGCTGATCAACATCGGCATCAACCGCATCACCTACACCAACTCCGCCGACGAGGCGCGCCGCCGCTGCCAGAAAGAGAGCTTCGACATCTATCTGCTCGACTATGAGCTGGGGGCGGGCGAGAACGGCCGCCAGTTGCTGGAAAGCCTGCGGGATCAGCAACTCATTCCGCCCCAGAGCGTGGTGATCATGGTCAGCAGCGACGGCTCCCGCGCCATGGTGCTGAGCGCGCTGGAAGCCGAGCCCGACGAATACCTGATGAAGCCCTTCTCCCAGGAGCAGTTCTCGTTTCGTCTCAAACGCGCCCTCGCCCGGCACCAGGCGCTGGAGAGCGTCTTCAGCGCCCTCACCCGGGACGATCTGCCCGCCCTGGTGGAGGCCTGTGCCAAACAGGCGGACGCAGTGCCCCGCTTTGCCAACTTCTGCCGCTGCCTGCAGGCCGACACCCAGCTCAAGCTGGGCCAGGCCAAGGAGGCCCGCAGCCTGATGCGCCAGCTGCTGGCGGGGCAGGAGAACAGCTGGGCTCGCCTCACCCTGGGCAAGGCGTGCCATACCCTGGGTCTGCACGAGGAGGCGGTGAGCCACCTGCAAGCCACCCTGAAACACACCCCCCTGATGGTGGAGGCCTACCTCTGGCTCGCGGAGTCCCTGCTGGCGCTGGGCAATGACGAGCAAGCCCAGCAGGAGCTGCGCCGGGCGGTGGACATCTCTCCCCAGTCGGTGCAGCTCTCCCGCCGTCTGGCGGAGGTGTGCCTGCAACGGCACGACTACGCCCAGGCCAAGGACGTGCTGCTCGCCCTCATCGACTTGTCGCGCAACTCCATCCACCGCACGCCGCATTATCTCGGGGCCTATATCCAGACCCTCACCTTGTACGCCCTCAACAGCAACGACGGCTACCACATCGCCAACCTGCAAAAGCAGGTGAACTCCGCCCTGTCGCGCATCCGCGACTCCCTGATGATGTCGGAGTTCAACTACCCGGTGTTCGAGCAGATCTGCCAGGCCCGGGTGCGCATCGCCCTGGGGGAGCTGCTCAAGGGCAAGAAGATGCTCTATCGCGCCAACCAGAACTGGCTGGACGAGCCCGCCACCATGCCTCCGGCTCTCCTTGGCGAGACCATACTCGCCCTCTATCAGCTCGGGGAGTTCGAGTACGCCGAGAGCCTGCAACCCCTGCTGGCGGAGGATGAGGATCGGCTGCTCACCACCTGCATCCAGGTAACCCGGGATGACAAGACGGTGCAGGAGCGGCGCCAGCGCTATCAGCAGCTCAACGATCTGGGCATCAAGGCCTATCAGGCCGGAGAGCTGGAGCAGGCCCTCGGCCACTTTCGCGAGGCCCTGCGCCGGGCGCCCGCCAATACCGGCGCCGCCCTCAACAAGATCCAGGTGCTGCTGCAACTCATGCAGAAGAACCGCAAGAGCCCGGAGTTTGGCGCCGAGTGCAAGGAGACCCTGGAGGTGCTGGAGGGCATCCCCCTCAACCCCGCCCAGCAGGAACGTTTTCGCAAGCTGCGCCAGGAATATCATCAGCACAGCTGATATCCCCCCTCCTCCCCTCACCTATGCTGATACTGACTCAGGGAAGGGAGGGGCAACACCATGGCAATGTGCCGATACCTGGTGGCCGATGGCCGCCACTGCACCGAAGAGGCAGGGGATCATGATCTCTGCCGCTGGCACGACCCCGCTGCGGCCCACAACACCCCTGATACCGCCCAGGCGCTGGAGCGCTATGTGCGCCAGGGAGGCCTGTGCCACGGCCTGCAACTGGCCCGCGCCGAGCTGGCGGATCTCAACCTGGTGAACAGGCAGGGTCCGGAGGGATTCTTGCTGGAGCAGTGCAACCTCTATCGCGCCAACCTGCGGGGGGCCCATCTCTACGGCATTCGCATCAAGGGCGGCAGCCTGATGAAGGCCGATCTGAGCGAAGCGAACCTCCACTGCGCCACCCTCGACGACGTCAACCTGCTCGGCATCCGCTGGAAGAACACCCGCCTCGACAACCTGGAGACGGGCAAGCGGCTGATGCAGGACAGAAAGGGGCGCCGCGAGCGGGACCCGGCACAGGTCCGCGTCTGGTTCAAGGAGGCGGAGGAGACCTACCGGGATCTGCGCAAGGCCTCGGAGACCCAGGGCATCTTCACCATGTCCGGTCGCTACATCCAGCAGGAGCTCACCATGCGCCGCCTGCAGATGCCGTTCTGGTCCTACCGCCGCTTCGCCTCCTGGATAGTGGATCTCTTCTGCGGTTACGGCGAGGCCCCCATGCGGGTGGTGCTCTTCTCCCTGCTGCTCATCGTCATCTGCAGCATTTTTTACTTCTTCTGCGGCCTCAACTTCGCGGGCACCCACCTCATCTATCGCCCGGACGCTCCTCTGGAGCAGAACGCCATCTTCCTGATGGAGTGCCTCTACTACAGCGTGGTGACCTTCACCACGCTGGGGTATGGGGACTTCACCCCGGTGGGGTTGTCGCGGATCTTCGCCGCCTTCGAAGCCTTTACCGGCAGCTTCACGCTGGCACTGTTCGTGGTGGTGTTTGTCAAGAAGATGACCCGCTAGAAACCTGTCCACGATCTTGCTGGGAAGCCGCTTCCAAGGCTCATGTGCTGCTCGCTTATGTGTCGCCAGGCGCTTCCATGTATACATATGCACTCAGGCTCCTCTGCTGCGCGTCACCTTGCTGACAGACTCTCGCGACAGATCGTGAACAGATTACCGAGCCGCTGCGCCAGTCACAGCCCCCGAACTTGCATCCATCGCGGATTCCTAGTCCAATAAGCGACGAACAAAAACGACATGAGCACCCCGAACATGAAGATCATCTCTTTCAATATCAATGGCCTGCGCGCCCGTCTTCATCAGTTGCAAGCCCTTATCGACAAGCACCAGCCGGACGTGATCGGCCTGCAGGAGATCAAGGTGCACGACGAAGCCTTCCCGGTCGCGGATGTGGAGGCCATGGGCTACCACGTGGTCTTCCACGGCCAGAAGGGGCATTACGGGGTCGCCATCATGAGCAAGCAGGCTCCCATCGAGGTGCAAAAGGGTTTCCCCACCGATCCGGAAGATGCCCAGCGCCGCATGATCATGGCCAGCTTCAAGCGGGAAGACGGCTCCGTCATCAAGGTGATGAACGGCTACTTCCCCCAGGGGGAGAGCCAGGATCACGAGACCAAGTTCCCGGCCAAGCAGAAGTTCTATGAAGACCTGCAGCACTACCTCGAGACCCACCACACCCCGGACGACCAGATAGCGCTGATCGGGGATATGAACATCTCCCCCACGGATCTCGACATCGGCATCGGCGAGGCGAACCGCAAGCGCTGGCTGCGGGATGGCAAGTGCTCCTTCCTGCCCATCGAGCGTGAATGGATGGAGCGCCTGAAAGGCTTCGGGTTGACCGACACCTTCCGCGCCGCCAACCCCACCGAGTGCGAGCGCTTCTCCTGGTTCGACTACCGCTCCAGGGGCTTTGACGAGAACCGGGGCCTGCGCATCGACCTCATCATGGCCTCCGACGCCCTCAAGGACAAAGTGACCGAGACCGGCATCGACTACGAGCTGCGCGGCATCGACAAGCCCTCGGATCACGCCCCCATCTGGACCTGCTTCGCCTGATCCCCACGCTAGGCTAGCCCTCGCCAAAAGACCCTGCCCCCGCCCATGCGGGCAATGCTGTTCACTTAAGCGGAGCCGCATTGCGATTTACCGGAAAACGGGTCTTTGATATCTTCACCGCCCTGGGTCTCGATGGCCTGGGGCGTTTTTCTATGAACATGACGCCTATGCAGCCCCGCAACTCCGCCAACCTCCGTGGCGTATGGGCTGGCGATAACGCGCCCGCCATCACTGCCATCTGGTTCGCGATGAACTGACAGGCAAACTTAAAGCTCACCTCATTGGGCGCTCGCTGATGGGCTACGGCGGCCTGGCTGGCCTCCCGCCTGAC